>CAZRYV010000155.1:0-5305 GCA_964604385.1 uncultured Brachyspira sp. | reverse complement strand
AAAATATTTGATTTCTTAAAAATTAAAATTGATAATTTATTTTATAAGCTATATAATTTATCTCATTATGAAAGAAAATATTTTAAATAAAAAATCCGATATCGAAAATATAGAATATATAGCTAAATTTTTATGCGATATTATAAAAGACGGCGATTTAATAATAATGAAAGGAAATTTAGGGTTCGGAAAAACTACTTTTGTGAGAATATTTGCAAGATTGCTCAAAAGCGAAGATATTATAAGCAGTCCTTCTTTTACATTAATAAACGAATATGATATAATTCTTACAGGCGAGGAAATGGTATTAAGGCATGTAGACCTTTACAGACTTTCTTCCGAAGATGAATTGGATAATATAGGATTTAAAGATAAAATTAAAGAAAACGGAATCACTATGATAGAATGGGGCGATAAATTTGAAAACTATTTTGACAAACCTTATTACGAGCTTGAAATTGAAATGATAGAAGAGAATTGTCGCTTATATAGGATAAATTTAATTTCATGAAATACCTAAAAAAAATTATATTATTATTCATTTTATTTATTTTTTGTTTAAATATTTCTTGTTTGAAGTTAAATAATATTGAAAGAGGAACTATTATATCGGCAAAAACTAAAGTGTCTTCAATTAATATTTCAATCGGAGACGATATAATTTACGAAGTTAGCATTATTTCAAAAAACGACATCGATTATAAATTTGAGGATATTTCATTTGACGAAAGAGTAAATCAATCGAGAATAATAGAGGTTGAAAATAAAACTAAAAATATTGGAAATTATAAAGAGCGAATTATAAAATACAGAATAGGTTTTTACGATATCGGGCAATTTGTCATATTTCCTTTTAAAATTTCTTACGATTATAACAATCAATATAAAGAATTAAACGGAGAAGACATTAATATATTGGTTTACTCGTTTTCAGACGGAGAGATTTTGCCTCCATTAAAATCAACCGTATCTATTCCTATGCCTCAATATGTTTGGCTGATTATTTTAGCTTTTGCGTTTTTAATATTCGCTTTGATAGTTTTAATATTTTTTATAATTAAATATATAGAAAAAAAATTGAAAGAAAAAGCGATTGTAAAAGAAGACGAAGAGGCTTTAAATTATTTAAAAAATATGGATTATAAATTATACTTTTCTGAAAATAAATTCGCCGAGTATTATTTTGAACTCACTTTTATATTTAAAAGATATTTAACTAAAAGATTTTCGTTTAATATAGAAGATATGACTACAAGTGAAATTAGTCGACTATTTGATAAAAACGAATTCAAAAAAAGCGATTATATAATAAATATGCTTAAAAACTCCGACTATGTTAAATTTGCAAAACAAATTCCCAAAATAGAAACTATGCAAAAAGATTACGATTTTTGTAAGGAATATATAATTGAAAACGGAAATTTATACGATGTTTTAAAACTTAAAGAAAAAGAAGATAAAAAATTAAAAAAGAAAAATATCGCTTCGATTTTTAATAATCTCGCAAATAATATTAAAATAAATAATTAAAATAATAATTTAAAAAAATAATTATAAAAGTAAAATGAACGAATATGATTTAAAAGACACTATAGTCGCTCTTTCGACTCCTTTCTCAAAAAGCGCTTTAGCGGTTGTAAGAATGTCGGGAAGCAAATCGCTTGAGATTGCATCAAAAATATGTTTCTACGCAAATAATGAAAATAATAATATAAAAAAATTCGAACATAGAAAAAGTTATTACGCTTTAATAAAAGACGAAAATAATATTCCGATAGACGAATTAATTTTACTTACCGCATTGTCTCCTAACACTTTTACGGCGGAAGATACCGTAGAATTTATTTGTCATGGAAGCATAGTAATTATAGAATCTTTAATCAATTTAATAATAAGAAACGGAGCGAGAGCGGCGAATAAAGGAGAGTTTACTTATAGAGCTTATATAAACGGAAAAATAGGAATAAGCGAAGCCGAGGCAGTGCATGATTTGATAGATTCAAGCAATAGGCTTATGGCGGAAGCGAGCATTTATAAAATGAGAGGAAGACTCACGAGAGAGATTGACAGACTTAGAGAAAATATAAAAAATTCTCTTACGCTTGTTTATGGCGAACTTGATTTTCCCGAAGACGAAACCGAAAATTTTTATTACGAAAAACTTATAGAAAATTTTTATAAAATAAAAAAAGATATAGAAAATATTTTAAATAATTCGAAGAAAGTTGAAAATCTTATAAACGGGATAAAGATTGCCATATTAGGAAAAGTAAACGCAGGAAAGAGCAGCGTTTTCAATATGATATTGGGCAAAGATAGAGCGATTGTTTCTTCCGTTGCGGGAACTACGAGAGATTTTTTAAGCGAAAATATTTATATAGAAAATATTCCTTTCTGTTTGATGGATACGGCGGGATTTCATAAAGATGCGGATAACGATATAGAAATCGAGGGAATAGAAAGAGCGAAAAAATGCGCATATGAATCGGATATTATAATTGCAGTTTTTGACGGAAGCGATAAAGCAAATGAAGACGACATTAATTTAATAGAATTTTTGGAAACTATAAAAAATAAAAGCGTAATTTATTTGATTAATAAAAGCGATTTTAAGAACAAATTTAATTATGATTTAAAAAATAATTTTAAAAATTCTGCAATCAATATAAGCGCAAAAACCGAAGCGGGAAAAGAAAAATTATTCGAAGCTTTGAAAAGTTATATTAAAGATACGGATATTCAAATCTTCAATAAAGAAAGTTATGTGAATAATAGAGAGAGAGGATATTTGGAAAGCGGACTTAAACAGCTTAATATATGCATAGAAAAATCCGAACAAAATTATTCTTTGGACGAAGTTGCCGAAGAGATGAATATATTAAATAATATTTTGGGAAATGTCAGCGGTAAAATAGACGCCGAAGAGGTTATAAGCGAAATATTTGAAAATTTTTGTATTGGGAAATAAATTTTTATTTCAATTTATTCGATTATAAATTATAATAATTAAACAAATTAAATTAAAGATTTTTATTTTATGAAGATAAACGAATTAGTTTCGATATTAGTTCCCGTGTATAATATGGAGAAAAATATAGAAAGAAATATAAATATTCTTGCCGAAAAAATTTCTCCTTTTATCTCAAACTTTGAAATAATTATTTCTGACGATGGAAGCGAAGATAATTCAAAAAATGTCATAGAAAAAATATGCAATGAAAATAAAAATATTATCGGAGTTTATTCTAAAGAAAATCACGGAAAAGGAAACGCTTTAAAAAGAGCCTGCGAAATCGCAAACGGAAAATATATTATATTCTGCGATGGAGATATGGAAATCGACCCTTCGCAACTTGAAAATTTTTTTGATATAATGCATAAAGAAAATGCAGATATTGTAATCGGTTCCAAAAGGCATAAAAATTCCGTAGTAAATTATTCAAATGTAAGAAAATTAATCTCTTTCGTATATTTTATGTTCGTTAAAATATTTTTTCATCTTCCCATACAAGACACTCAAACGGGATTAAAATTATTTAAAAGAGAAGCGATAATAAATGTTTTTCCAAGAATTTTAGTTAAGGCTTTCGCTTACGATTTGGAAGTGTTAGTCGCCTGCAATTCAAACGGTAAAAAAATAGCGTCCGCTCCCGTTATAGTTAATCCGAATAGGCATTTTGGATTTATAAAATTAAGCGTGTTATGGAAAACCTTTATAGACACGCTTGCAATTTTCTACAGATTGAATATCGTGAAATTTTACAAAGATTTATTTGAAGAATTAAAATCGGACAAACTCGTAAGTATAATAATTCCTTTAAAAAAAATAAACGATTATATAAAAGAAGAAACAAAATATTTGCTCGAACAAACTTATAAAAATTTTGAAGTTATAATATTGCCCGATTCTTTTTCAGAAGAAGAAATAGATTTGGATATTTTTGGAGATAAAAGAATAAAGATAATTGAAACGGGAGCGATACCGCCCGCTTTAAAGAGAGCAAAAGGCGTTGAAAATTCAAACGGGGAAATTTTAGCTTTTTTGGATGACGATACTTATCCCGAAAAAGATTGGTTAAAAAATTCTTTAAGAGCTATGGAAACTAAAAATATAAACGCTTTGGGAGGACCTGCAATAACTTCTCCTAAAGATAATTTTTCAAAACAAATCAGCGGACTTATTTACGGTTCTGCGCTTATGAGCGGGAAGCATAAAGCGAGATATATTCCTGATAAAGTTCAATATGTTAACGATTATCCGAGCTGCAATTTTATTATAACGAAAGAGCTTTATAAAAGAGTCGGAGGATTCGACGGCGAATATTGGCCCGGGGAAGACACCATTCTTTGCAATAATATAATGAAAGCAAACGAAAAAATATTATATACTCCTGAGGCTTTGGTTTATCATCATAGAAGAGATTTATTATTCGGACACTTTAAACAACTTAAAGGATATGCTTGGCATAGAGGATATTTTGTAAAAAAGTTCGGCGGAAATTCTTTTGAATTGTCTTATTTTATTCCTTCGATATTTTTATTATGGACTATATTTTTGCCTATAGCTTTAACGCTTAAACTTCCTACTTTGATAAACGATTTAATTCCCGCTTTAAGTCAAACTGCAATAACCGTTTTATTAATCGCACCGCATATTTTATATTTTATATGTTTAATCGGAAGTTGGATTAGTTCGTTTTCTTTAATTAAGGGATTTTGTAAAATTGTTGGAATATTCTTATCTCATTGCGTTTATGGATTTTTTTTCATTAAAGGATTTTTAAGAGGATTAAAAGAATAATTTTTTATTTTTCCATAGGCGGAGTTTATTCGTAATGACAAATAAAAAATAACGGACGAAGAAAAAACCTCGCCCGTTTAGTGCATGAATTGAAAATTATATTATTTAATTAATCCATAAAGCTGTAAAATTACGGAACAAGTTCATATTTATAATAAATATCAACGGAAGACCATGTTTCTGTAACATAATCGGAATAGAATTTAAATTCAACTCTATATCCTTGGTCTGTAGTATAATAATAAGTATTTCCCGAACCATTAATTGGAACCTTATGTTCTTCGGTAAACTCGGGTTTAGTAGTAGCACTCTTAGAATCCTCATTTTGATAGAGGTTTCCATCCTTAATATGCAACCACTTAATTTGACTATCTTGATATACATAGTATTTTCCATTATACTCCGATGGTATTGTCGTGCTTCCTGTTGGTCTGTCTCCGCAGCTTACTAAAAATAATAAGCTTATTGATAAAATGATTGTTAAAATTTTTTTTGATATTCGCA
>CAZRYV010000154.1:2112-5306 GCA_964604385.1 uncultured Brachyspira sp. | reverse complement strand
ATCAAAAACATAATAGCCACGCCCGTTTGAATATTGAATACATTTCCGCCTTCGGTTTTGTTTCGTTTCCTTGCGTTTCCTTTCAAATCGACAATATAAATATAATCAAATTCTTTCTGAACGCTTTTTCTAAATCCGTCATCTTGTCTAGAATCCAAATAGGCGTTGTTTGTGATAAATGCTATTATTCCGTCATCTTCGCTTCTAATTCTGTCGCTCGCCCATCTTATAAATCGTTTATACATATCGTATTGTTTGGTTTTCTGCGCTTTGCTTTCGTTTATATAAGTCGCTTTTATTCGTTTGTCTAAATCTACATAAACTTTATTTTTATTATTGTCGTTTTCGCTCTTCTGATTGGCGTTGTAAGGAGGATTTCCGATTATCAAATTTATTTTATTTTTGTATTGTCTAATCGCTCTTTGCACATTTTCTTTATTAAATTCTTCCATTCCCAAAAATGATGTTTTTTCCGATTTTGTTTGAAATTCCAAAGTATCCAAAAAGCAAATATTTTCGAATATTTCATAAGTTTTCATTTTTTCAAAATATGCATTTTCTATATTTAAATTTGAAATATAATAGGGCATTATGTCGATTTCGTTTGAAAATAATTCATGTTTATATTTATATTCCAAATCTTTTGAATTTATTTTATTTATAATTTCCGCCATAAATATTCCCGTTCCCGAACATGGGTCTAAAATATTTACATTTTTGCTCGATAATTTTTTGTCAAAATGTTTGTATAAAAGTCTTTCGGAAGCGTTAACCATAAATTTAACTATTTGAATCGGAGTATATTCTATTCCTTGAATATCCGCTTTTTTTGAGTTAAGCGCTTTATAAAAATTGGAGTAAAATGTTTTTAAAATATCCTGTTTATCTTGTTTATCCAATTTAGAAGTATAGGTATTTAAAACATGCATATATGATTCTATTTTTTTGCTAATTTCTGCGCTCTTTTGATTTATATTTATATTATTCAAAATATCCTCGATTGATTTTGAGATAATATTGTTTCTGTGAAAATTCTGATTATAAAAAAGCATAACAAAAATATCTCTTGTGAGCATATGCTGAATTATCATTTCGGTTGCAATCTCTTCGGTAATATTATGATTTATACTTCTTCGGCACATTTCCGTGAATTCGATTAAATTGTCTTTAAAATCTTTATTAATATTCCGTTCTTTTTTAAAAAATTCTCTCAATTCTTCGGCAAGTTCGGGAAGTATTCTTTTTAGATTATTAAAAGCATCCTGAAATTTTCCGTATTCGTTCGGTTTGAAATTTACGAATTTAATCAAAATTTTATCGAGATTTTCGCTTTCCGACATATTTATTCGGTTTACTTCTTTTCCGTTTTGATATAAAACGAGTTCTTTTGAATTTTCAAAAATGGTATTGTCTAAAGGATATTGTTTATCTTGTTTTTTTCTAATTTCTTTATCCAAATCGTCTCTTGCATCTTTATTTTCCACATAACCGATAGTAGTTGCTCCCTTTTTAATTTTACCGTCAATGAATATTGTTTTTTTCTCTCCGTTTTTGATTATATCTATTCTCTCTTCCATTTCGATTTTTATATTTAAAGGATTGGTATAATTTTTTAAGAGTTCGTAGAAATATACTTTTATATTAAGCTCTTTATCGTTTCCGCTTAATTTGGCTTCTTTGATTTGATTATAATATTTTTCTATTTGCTCTATAGACATATTAATACCCCGTTTTTTATTTTACAAAATTTAAAATATTAACGATTTATGGCGGTATAATCAAAATTATTCATATATTTTTTTACTATTTCGTCATCTTCCAAAGCGGTTAAAATTTCGACTCCGTCTTGGGTTACGGCTACGGTATGTTCGTAATGTGCGGAGAGAGAACCGTCTCTTGTTATAACAGTCCAATTATCTTTTTCTACAAATACGGAATGATGTCCCATATTAACCATAGGCTCTATAGCTATAACCATATTTGTTTTTAATACGGGTCCCGTTCCTTTCTTGCCTATATTTGGAACATTAGGTTCTTCATGCAAATTAGAGCCAACGCCATGCCCTTGAAATTCCTTTACCAAAGAATAACCTGCATCTTCTGCGGTTTTCTGAACGGCGTTTGAAATATCTCCCACATGAACTCCGTCTTTTATAACTTTGATTCCGTTAAAAAAAGATTCCATTGTAATATCGATAAGTCTAGAAGCCTCTTCTGAAACTTTGCCCACTTTAAATGTAAAAGCTCTGTCGGAGTGATAACCTTTATAATAAACTCCTATATCCAAACCGATTATATCGCCTTCTTTTAGTATTCTTTCTTTTTTAGGTATTCCATGAATTACTTCGTTATTTATAGAAGCGCATATTGAGGCGGGAAAAGGAGGATTTCCATAGCCTTTAAACGAAGGTTTTGCATTATTTTTTCTTATATAATTATAAACGAATTTATCCAATTCTTTTGTGGATATTCCAGCTTCTACGATTTTTCCAACTTCTTTAAATACATTTGCAAGTATATGTCCGCTCTCTCTCATTAAGTTAATTTCGGACTGAGTTTTTATTTTTATAGACATTTTAATCCTTATTTTAAATCAATATTTTTTATTTATTTCTAACTGTTTATTTTTTATTTATTTTTAATTTTTAATTTTAATTTTTTATTATTAATTATTTATTTCTGCGCTTTCGGAAGACTTATTAACCGTAAAGGATTCTTCAACCACTTTGCTGATATTTTTTTTCTGTCCTCCCGTAATCGTCATCTCTCCTTGTATTATTGCGCCTTCTCCAACATCTATTTTCGGAGCTTCAATATTTCCCAAAACTCTTCCCGTTTCTATCACTATAACTTCTTTTTTAGCGTCTATATTTCCGATTAAAGTTCCCGCTATTGTTATGCTTTCGGTAATAATCGTGCTTGTTTTTACCTTGCCGTTTGTTCCTATAATTAAATGTCCGTCTATTTTTAAATCGCCTTCGAATTTTCCGTCTATCTGAAAAGAACCTTTAACCATAAAGGCTCCTTTAAATGAAGAACCGTCTCCGATTATGCTGTTAATAATGTCTTTTCTTGCCATAAAATTCAACTCCCGAGAATATATTGTTTTAATTTTAATTCATAATATTAAAAAGTCAATATTTAATTGATTTTCTTTTTGTTTAATATTATCTAACATTTTTTATTTAATAATT
>CAZRYV010000154.1:0-2012 GCA_964604385.1 uncultured Brachyspira sp. | reverse complement strand
TTTTATATTTTATTTTAATTTTTAATTCTTATTTTAAATTATATTATAAAACAATTAAAATTAATACGATAAATTAACGCAATTTTATTGAAGTAGTTATTATTCACTATAGACTTTTTATTTTTTATGTAATATAATAAATTAAAATTATGGTATTAAGGTTAGTTTATCACAATGTTTGAAAATTTAACAAAATCTGTATCTGAAGTTTTTTCAAAAATACGCGGTAAAAAAGTTTTATCGAGCAAGGATATAGAAGATAGTCTTTTAACTATAAAAGAAGCTTTACTTTCCGCCGATGTATCTTTAGAAGCGGCAAATAAATTCTTGGAAGATGCAAAAAGCAGAGCGTTGGGAAAAGACAAATTGGAAGGCGTAGACCCCTCGAATCAGTTTATAGCGGATGTTAATGACACTTTAATTTCTATGATAGGCGAAGGAGAAAGCGGTTTAAAATTAGAACCTATCGAAAAAACCACGATAACTTTACTTTTTGGTTTGCAAGGTTCGGGTAAAACCACAACTTCCGCAAAATTGGCTAAATATTATAAAGATAAAAGAAGAGTTTTGCTTGTCGGTTTGGATGTTCACAGACCCGCCGCAATGGAACAGATTTCGGTTTTGGCGAAAGAAATTGAAGTTCCTTGTCATATAGATACTAAAGAAAAAAAACCTTATAAAATTCTAAAAAAGGCTTTGGCAATCGCTAAAAAAGAACAGTATAATATGATTTTAGTCGACACTGCAGGACGGCTCGAAATAGACGAAGCTATGATGCTTGAGTTAAGAAGAGTCGTAAATACTACGAATGTTACGGAAAAACTTTTGGTAGTCGATTCCACCGCAGGACAGAGCGTTTACGATGTGGCAAGAAGTTTTCAAAATAATATCGGAATAGACGGAGTTATTCTAACAAAATTCGATTCGGGAGTCAGAGGAGGAGCCGCTTTGTCTCTTAAATACGCCACAGGTTCTTCAGTTAGATTTGTGGGAACGGGCGAACATTTGGAAGATATAGATGTTTTTGACGCTAAAAGAGTAGCCGGACAAATACTCGGAATGGGCGATATAGTAAAACTTGTCGAAAAAGCGAGAGCTGCGATAAGCGAAAAAGAAGCCGAAGAGATGCTTAAAAAAGTTATAGAAAATAATTTTGATTATAACGATTTTTTGAAGCAAATTGAAGCTACGGCTAAAATGGGCGGAATAAGTAAAATGACTTCTATGATACCGGGAATGACGAATATAGATTCCGATTTAATAAGTAGAGAAGAGGCAAAATTCAACAGATATAAGGCTATGATTCAGTCGATGACTAAAAAAGAAAGATTGGCTTTATTTCCTTTGAATAATTCGAGAAAAATGAGAATTGCAAAAGGAAGCGGACAGAGTATTTATGAAGTGAATCAACTTATAAAACAATTTTCCATTATGAAAAATATGATGGGAAGTTCAAAGAAGATGGACAGACTTGCAAAATCGCTAGAAAATATGGGTATGTCTATGGATGATTTAAATAAATTAATGTGATATAATAGAAACGATATTTTATAAATTTAAGGATAAAGTTTAAAGTTAATAATAAAAATTGGAGGAAAAAATAGTGGTAAAATTAAGATTAAAGCGTATAGGTCGCAAACATGAACCTCATTATCGTATTGTTGCTACGGATTCTCGTTTTCCGCGCGACGGTCGTTTTATCGAAGAGTTAGGATGGTTTAACCCTAAAGCTAAAGAAGTTCTGTATAAGATAAACTCCGAAGGGATTAAAAAATGGCTTTCCAATGGGGCGCAGCCAAGCTACGCGGTAAAAAGTATTCTTATAAAAGAAGGTATAATGGAAAGAGATAAAGGCGCTCCTATAGACCGTAAACAAAAGAGACCTTTAAAAAATGCGGAAAAAAGACGCAAAAATCGTAAGCAAGAGAAAACCGAAACTTCCGACCCAGTAGAAAAATCGGAAGAAAAAATAGAAGCTTGAGTGCGTGATAAAATAAATTATAATATATAAA
>CAZRYV010000153.1:0-5310 GCA_964604385.1 uncultured Brachyspira sp. | reverse complement strand
TTAATTTCATTATCGTAATTATTCAAAATACCTTAAACATTTTTAATAATCCTAATTTGTGCATAAAGTTTCCCCTATTCTGTAATAATCGGGAACTAATTTTTCAAATGTCACATAAACCTTATTCGCGCTTATAAATGTCAAAGTTCCCATAGCCCTATTATTTTGAAAACTATAATAAGGGTCTACACCTACTATATTGGTGGCTTCTACTGAAAAAGGATTTGTGGTAATCGTTCCCGTGGCATTTGTATCGGTATATGAAAGCTCCAAACTGCCATTATTATATATAGTCAAAGTTAAACTTCTTTTTTGTAAGGTAGGCTGCCCACTTTTATAAGTTCCCTGATATTTAGAAATATCGGAAATATTCCCCATAGGAGAGACGCAGGAGATAATATAAATTATTATAAATAATAAAATGAAAAAAATATATTTTCTTCCCATACTACCCCAAAATATACATTACCTATTGCATACGACATTATTTAATTCAAATTGAATATTATTATTGAGACTACTAATAGTTACAGTTATTGAATCGCCATCCGAAAGACTTACAGTAGCCATCATAGCTCCATTTCTATAAAGATAAGTTCCGTTTTGTCCGCCATAATTGGAAAGAATTGCTGCGGGGCTTGTGCCATTGCCAAACGATACGCTAATAGAACGCACTGAAACGCTAGAAATAGTCAAAGGTGCTTGCCCTAAAATAGGTTCAGAACTTGTATAAGTAGTTCCCTGAGGAATAGATATAGGATTTTGATTAGCGTCCGTTATAGCGGTTGCAGGAGTCGGAGTGCAGGCTTGAAATATTGCGACAAATAAAATTAATAAAATAATATATTTCAATTTTTTCATTGATTTACTTTCCATAAAAATGCCCCTTTGCTTTATATTTTATAATAGTAAAATAATAACAAATTTTTAATATTATGTCAACTATTTTTTAATTTTTTACTAATATTGTTATCGGATTTTTTAAATATTATGTTAATGATTTTTTAATAATTTACCGTATTTTTGACAAACGATTAATTTTTTAGTATAATACACTTATGAAAGATAATTCTAAATTGTCATACAATTAAAAATTATAAAATAAAATTTATTGTAAAAACCAATTAAAAAATTTGATTAAAATATTATAGCTAAACTATTCTAATCTTCTCATTTGCGGAAACAATATAGTATCTCTTATACTTGGAACATTTAAAAATAAAATAGCCATTCTATCTATTCCTATACCGAGTCCGCCGGTCGGGGGAAGTCCGTATTCCAAAGCGTTAATAAAATCGTAATCCATATCCATAGTTTCTTCTTCGCCTCTCTCTTTGGCTTTTACTTGCGCTTCGAATCTTTCTTTTTGGTCTATAGGGTCGTTAAGTTCGCTGAATCCGTTAGACATTTCCATTCCGCCTATAAATAATTCGTATCTTTCCGTTATATCGGGATTATCGGGATAAGATTTCGACAAAGGAGAAACTGCTTTAGGATAATTTATTACAAATGTAGGTTGAATCAATTTTTCTTCGACTTTTTCCTCGAATACATTAACCATTATTTCCCATTTAGACGGTTTAGTTTTGCTTATGTCAATCTCTATTCCAATATCTTTCGCTTTCTGCAAAGCTTCGTCATCGGAAGATATTTTTTCAAAGTCAAGTTCCGTATATTTTTTTACAAGCTCAACCATAGGCATTTTTTCAAACGGAGGTTTAAAATTTATTTCATAATCTTTATATTTTGAATTGTAGCTTCCGTTTAATTTCAAACATACTTTTGAAAATATATCCTCGACTAGTTCCATAACTTTGTGGAAATCGGCAAACGACATATAGGCTTCCATCATAGTGAATTCGGGATTATGTCTAGTCGATATTCCTTCGTTTCTAAAATTTCTATTAAGCTCAAATACTCTATCGAATCCGCCTACTATTAATCTTTTTAAATAAAGTTCTGGCGCTATTCTCAAATAAAGAGTCATATCCAAAGTGTTATGATGAGTTATAAAAGGTTTCGCTTTTGCTCCACCGATTAAAGGATGCATCATAGGAGTTTCTACTTCCAAAAAATCATGCTCTATCATTATCTCTCTTATCGCCGAAATCATTTTTGAACGCTTTATAAAAACTTCTTTAACTTCATCGTTCATTATCAAATCGACATATCTTTGTCTATATCGAAGTTCCATGTCGGTTAAACCATGAAATTTTTCGGGAAGAGGATTGACTGATTTAGTAAGTAATTTTATTTCGCTTGCATAAACTGTAATCTCTCCCGTTTTCGTTTTAAATACAGTCCCTTTTATTCCCACTATATCGCCAATATCTATAAGTTTTTTAAATACATTATTATAAAAATTATCGCCTACTTTATCTCTTTGAATATAAGCCTGAATATTGCCTGTAGAATCTTTTACGGTTAAAAAAGAAGATTTTCCCATAACTCTATAAAGCATTATTCTGCCCGCTATCGATACTTCAATTTGATTTTTTTCCAATTCTTCAAAATTTTCTTTTATATCTTTCGCTTTAAAACTAACTTCGTAATTATTCGGAAACGGATTTATTCCCATATTCCTTAATATATTTATTTTTTCTTTTCTATTCTCTTTTTCCAAATTAGCGTTTTGAGAATTACTAACTTCGTTCGACATTAACAAATATCCTTTATAATTTAATTTATAAATAATATATCAACTTTCAAAAAAATTCCATATTAAATATTAAATCGTTTATTCCTTATTAAATTATTAAAATTATAACAAATCAAAAATCTATCCTTACCGCTCAAATCTTTTTTTATTTCGGCATTTTTTATATTAAAACTTCCGCAAATATCAAGCAATTCTTTTCCTTGATTAAATCCGATTTCAAAGAAAAAAGCTCCGCCAATTTTTAAATATTTATTTATAACCTGCAAAAAATTTCTGTAAAAATTAAGTCCGTCATTTCCCGAATATAAAGCGTTTTTGGGTTCAAAATCCAAATCTTTTTGCAAATTATTCTTGTCGCTCAAAGCAACATAAGGAGGATTTGAAACGATTATATCAAATTTATTTTTAGGAAGAAAAGTCAAAGCGTCAGCGTTTATTATATTTATTTTATTTTTTAAAATATTTTCAACATTTTTTTTTATAACTTCTATAGCTTTCTCGCTTATCTCAATCGCTGTTATATCTGCATTTTCAAAAAGTTTTTTTAAAGTTATCGATATATTTCCGCTTCCCGCCCCTACATCGCAAATTAAGACATTTTTATTTATTTTATTTTTAATATATTCCATAACCAAATCTATTATCTCCTCCGTTTCCGCTCTCGGTATAAGAACATTATCGTTAATATAAAAATCGATTCCGTAAAATTCTTTTTTATTTACAATATAAGCGATAGGTTCGTATTTTAATCTTCTATTTATAAGTTTTTCGATATTATTAATTTCATTTTCGGTTAATTCCCTTAAACCGTCCGATATAAGTTTAGTTTTGCTCAAATTAAGGGAATGCATAAGTAAAATACAAATTTCCATATGGGCGATTTTATAATCTTTAGTAATTTCTATTAATTTTTTGGAATAATAATTTAAAGCCTGATTGATATTCATAATCAATTTAGGAAACTAATATAGATTTAAAGAAATTATAAATAATATCTATAATTTCATTATTTCTCTTTATTATATCGGTTTTATTCCAATCACTTTGTGGAAGATTAGCTATATCTATAATATCCATTACTTTTGATTTCTCTGTTTTATGATTTGTATTTTTACCTAGATATATTTTTTTCTTTTCACCAAAATATTTATTACTTGCAATTATATTCACTTTATATTCCAATGGGGCTTTATTACCGTATTTATTAAGATATTCCTCAGCTGATTCTTTATCCCACTTTTTATAACTTGTATTTTCCCATTTTTTAGGAAAAATATGTTCTATATTGAAATTATCATCAATAATACATTTTTGCTTTTCATTTAAATATGCTTTTAATAAAATTAATGCTTTCGATATCTTACTATTATTCGAGTTATCTATAGATTCTTTAAAGCTTTTAATAGAATTAAAACTAGACAAATCCTCATCTTTAAAAATACTGCTATACTTACCCCCATATACAGATATACATGCTCTATATATTGGGTCTTTAATATTATTTACAGTGTGACCTTCTATAGACCTTATAAATAAAAATGCAACCAACCTTTTTAAAAACACAATAAATTTTTCATTAAATTTTTTATCATTTTTATTTTTATGATAAAAAACGCTAGTTATAGATTTCCAATACTCATTTGAATAATATTTTAGACAATGCAAATATTTCATAGATTCGTAATTTAATTCTATATTATTGCCTACATTAAAATCAAAATTATTAATAGCTTTCCAAAATTTAGATAAATATATTAAATCGTTAATAATATTTTTTCTTTCCTTAAAAATAGAATATGATTTTTCTGAATAAAATTTTCTTAATCCTATCTCCTTATCTGTTATATTATTTTTTGCTCTAATTATATGCATATAATATCTAAATATATCATCTATATTAATATTAGCATCATCAACTTCTTCTGATAAATTTTTCCAATCCTTAATAAATTTATTCCTATTACTATCATCATGTATTCCATAGATTTGAGCCTTAAATATATCGGAATCTGAAAGAGACATACCTCTATCATTAAGTTTAGAAAATATAGTAAGTCCCATATCAAAGCTACCACATTCCACAGGCAATATTATGCAATTTTCTAAAATAGCTATACATAATTTATACCAACTTGTTGGATTATTACTAGCATATTCTTTTAATTGATTATAAAAAAATTGAGAATTTTTAGTGTATAAATCATCACTTTTAGAATCTAAATTTATTCCTTTATATAATATATTTCTAAAAATATTATTATATTCATCAGTTAAAGCTTTAGATTCTAAGTGTATATTTTCTATATTATCAACTTTACCGGTAGTTTTATTTACATTCCAAATACATGGAGCTATTCTATTAATTAAATATTCATCTTGGTCTGTTTTAGTAGGTTTATCACTTAATTGTTGATATAACATTCTTAATAATAAAGTTAATGAAGTAATCCTTTGCTGCCCATCTATTATTTCAAGCCCATTTTCTCTAGAACAAAGGACTATAGTTCCTAAAAAATATTCATTTTTCTCGTTATGTATATAGCTATTTTCGTAGAAATCTACTAAATCTCCCCACAAAACTTCACATTTCTCCATATCCCAGCTATATTGTCTTTGATAATCAGGTATAATAAATTTATCGTCTTTTATAC
>CAZRYV010000152.1:1485-5352 GCA_964604385.1 uncultured Brachyspira sp. | reverse complement strand
TTTTTGTCAAGTGGTTTTATATAGATTATATCCTTATATAAGAACCTTCTTTTGCAAAAGCAAGTTGCAAATCTATATTTTCTTTTTTCAAAAATGCCAATAATTTGCCGTATATTAATTTGATTTGAGAATCCGTCCTTTCCTGATTATGATGATGAATTACAACATAAGGAACTTTTGCATCCAAACCAACTTGAATAGCGTCGTTTAAAGTGGAATGCCCCCAACCGACATGTCCGTTATAATATTCACTTTTCGTATATTCGCCCTCTATTATTAAAACATCCGCTCCTCTCACATAATCTATTAATCTTGCATGAAGCAAATCGGCGTTATGATTATAATGTTCCAAAGATGGATGTTGTTCATGCAATCTTTTTTTATAAGGTTCATGGTCGGTTAAATAAACTATAGTCTTGCCATCGGAAGTTATTTTATACGAGAGAGTATGGCAAGGATGATTTACCCAAATTCCTTCTATAAGCATATTTCCAAAAGTTATTTTTTTGCCTTCGTAAAACGCTTCGAATTTAAGATTATCCGAAAACTGTTCCAAACTAACGGGAAAATAATCTTTTGCAAGTATGTTATTTATAGTGTCATACATTTCGCTTGAAGAATCTTTTGGTCCGTAAATCGTAAATTTAAATTTGTTTGAAAAAAACGGAGTAAAGAAAGGTATTCCCATTATATGGTCCCAATGAAAGTGCGTGAGTAGTAATATACTTTCGGTTTTCTCGGAGTTTAAAACATAATAGCTTAAATTTTTAATTCCGCTTCCCGCATCCAATATTATATAATTGTCGTCATTGTCTATAACCTGAATGCAAGAAGTGTTTCCTCCGTATTCGCTGAAACTATTGCCCGGAGTCGGTATCGAGCCTCTGCTTCCCAAAAATCTCACTTTCAATTTATAATCCGTTAAAAAATTTATTTTAATTAATTTATACTAATAATATAAATTCTATATAAAATATACAAAAAATACGAAAAAAATCAATTGAAATATAATAATTTTAATATAAAATTAGCGACTATTATTTTATTAATCGTTTATAAAATTATTGATAAATTTAAAGATATATAATAAAATTATGTAAACTTAATCGGAGCCGTTTATATTTATGATAAATTTCAAAATCGTAGCCATAATATTTTTATGTTTTTATTCGATTATTTACGCTCAAGAAATCGAACAGAATAATCAGAATAATAATACAAAAACAAATTTTAAATATATAAAAAGCGAGGAAGAAGCAAAAGCCGCATATAATCTCGCATTATTCTATAAAGAAAGGGCTTTGACATCCAAAACGCTTACTCAAGAATCGCTTATAGAGAGAAAAAGAGATTTAGAAAGCGCAAAAATAATATTGGAAGAGGTTTTAAAATATATCAATAACGAAGAAGTATACATTACTTTAGCGGAAACTCATGAAGCGTTAGGAGAATATTCTGAAAGTTCCGCAATATACGACAAATTAATTACGGATAGTCCCGAAGATATTTATTTGCTTATAAGAGCTGCCGAAAGAAACATTTTTTTAATCGGAGATTTTGAAAAAGCGAAATATTATCTTAACAACGCTTACGAGATAGATTTAAATAACAACGATATTCTGATACTCTTCGGATTTATTTATTACAGCGAGAGAGATTTTGAAAAAGCGGTTTTATATTTCGACAAAGTGATTCCAAGCAAAGGCGCAAGCAATAATTATATGGAATATTATAATTATTATTATGGCATGAGCGAATTTTATTTAAGCAGATTCGAACGCTCTTTAAATAAATTAAATAAAGTAAATATAAAAGGTTTGAATCCCGTAGAGGGATATAATATTTTATACGGCATAGTAAAAAGTTATCAGGCTTTGGAAAATTATAAAGAGGCTTATTCCAATAGTTTACTTACAGAAGAGGCTAACGGATTGAGTTTGTTTTTAAGTTTTATGGCGGACGAATATAACGAAGAATTATTTTCAGAAACGGATACGGCGAATATTCCTAGAGTTTTATCAATAATACTTGCGGCTCAAAATGAAGGCTACAGAGAAGCTTTGAATATTATAGAAACCGATTTGGACAGAGGCGAAATCGATTTGGATATTATTCAAGTTTATTATAAATTGGTTAATGAAGTTGGAGATACGGAAAATAAAATTAACGCCGAAATGGATATAATCTCTTTTTATTTGGCGCTTAATAATATAGACGCTTTGCCAAATCATATAGATAAATTAATCGAATATGACAAAACGGGAAAATTCAACAATCTGTATTTGCAAGCGGCTTCGGAGTTTAAAAATCAAAATAATTTTAAGCGGGCGAAAGAAATGCTCGACAAATATATTTTATTGAGTCAAAAAAACAATGAAAAAAATATAAAAGAAAACGAATTGGTTTCGTTGGTTCTTACGGCAACGCATATAGAAGAATACGATTTGGCTTTAATGTCGATTAATAAATTTGAAAAAGAAAAATATTCCTATAGTTATTTGAAAGCTTATGTCAATTTATATAAAAACGATATCGAGAAAGCGAATAATTTTTTGAACGAAGATTTAACATATTTTAAAAATAATAAATCGAACACAAACGAATATAGATTAAATATTCCGTATATAACCGCAATGTCTACAACCAATACCAATTCTATAATGGAATATGTCAATTTTATTTACTCGCAGGATACTAACGCTGCAAATAATATAAACAGTATGGCTTGGGTTTTAATATATTTGGAAATCGATGTCGATAGAGGAATAGAACTTTCAAAAGACGCCGTGCGAATAGAACCAAAATCCGCTCATTATTTGGATACTTTGGGATACGGTTATTTTAAGAAAAAAGATTACGATAACGCATTAAAACAATTGCTTAAGGCGGCTTTATATGTTGACGATAATTCAAAGGCGGAAATTTATTTGCATATAGCGGACGCATATTACGAAAAAAACGATTTCAACAACGCTTTGAAATATTATAGAAAATCTGTTTCCTCTCTATATAAAGATTTTACTTTTATTAATTTTGAAGAAGAGAGAGCAAAAAACAGAATAGAGATTATAAATAAAAATTTAAACGACAATTAAACGATTAATTGAAAAGGAGAAAAAATGATTAAAAATATTTTATTATATTTATTTGCATTCGTTATTTTATTTCAGAATATATCTGCTCAAACAGACAAAACGGAAGAAACCATTATGAAAGAAGCTTTCGACAGATTTTCAAAATCTCCTTTCTCTTCCATATATTCTACGGGAGGAGCGTTTTATAGCGGAGACGATTTAGACCAAATGCCTATGCTTGTAAATTATTATATGAACGGAGAGAGCAAATTTATAAGCGCCGTTGACGGACTTTTTGGCGGAACGATAATGGACGCTAAAGTTATTAAAAATCAGCTAACTTTGAATATAGCCGAAGAAGACGCTCCTATAAAAGACAATTTTAATAATTTTTCTTTGGAAGCTCCAATAATGCGTTTTCCGAAAGTTTACGCCGATATATTGGATTATAAATTTATAGATTTGAATAAAACCATAATAAGCAGCAATATAACTTTGGGTAAAAATTGGCATACTCTCAAAATAGGCTATAGAGATAGAGTCGACACGATAGTTTTTTCGGCTTCCACTTACAGAATAAGAAATATGTCTATAGCTTTTATGAATAATTCTGTGGATATAACTTTAGGCTCTTATACGACGGTTAATAATATTCCGTATCCGAAAGAATTTATAATGAAGAGCAAAACCGACAACAGAGAATTGCGTTATAATATTACTAATGTTGAGACGGGAGAGAGAGCCAAAAGAGAAGCTTCAAAATTAGGTTGGTAATTTTTTATTAGTTTATTTT
>CAZRYV010000152.1:0-1385 GCA_964604385.1 uncultured Brachyspira sp. | reverse complement strand
TTTTATTAGTTTATTTTTAGTTTTTATATGTATGAAGAATATTTTGATTTTTTAAATATAGACTTTCAGAAAAAAATTAATTTAATAAAATACGCTTCTTTGGTTATGGATTATAATAAAAAAATAAACATAACGGGAGCTTTGAATATAGAAGATTTTATTAAAGAACATATTATAGATTCTCTGCTCGCTTTGAATATTTTTGAAAATCACGACAATATTATCGATATAGGTTCGGGAGCGGGACTTCCTTCGATTCCTCTTTCTATAATTTACGAAAATAAAAAATTTACTTTATGCGAATCGAAAAATAAAAAGTCGGGGTTTTTGAATATTGTAAAAAAAGAACTTTCTTTAAAAAATATCGAAATTAAAAATTCAAATGTTTACGAGATAAAAGAAAAATATGACACGATAACCGCAAGGGCTTTTTCGGATATAAACACTTTATTAAAAATATTTAAAAAATTAAAAAACAAAAATTCCGTTTTGATTGCATATAAAGGAAAATCGGATAAAATAAAAGAAGAACTTGAAGAAATTAAAAATATTGAAAAATATATTGTCGCAATAAAAAAATTGAATAATAAAGAAAAAGAAAGAAATATAGTAATTATCAAGGATGCATAATGCTTTATATCGCCGCAAGAGATATAGGAAATTATAAGGACAATACCGAAAGATTAAAAGAGATTCTGATAAAAAGCGAAATAATATTGGCGGAAAGTTTTAGAGAAGCTACGACTCTTTTTAAGATTTTAAATTTAAATATAGAAAAAGAAAAATTAATCGAATTTAGCGAACATACGAATGAAAAAGAGATTTGCGAAATAATAAACAAAATATTAAACTGCAAAATTGCAACTTTAATAAGCGATTGTGGAACTCCCATATTGGAAGACCCGGGAAAAACGCTTCTTGAATATTGTTATTTAAATAAAATACTCGTTAGTCCGATTCCCGGAGTAAGCAGCATAACCGCCGCAATAATGTGCTTGCCTTTTAATTTTAAAGAATTCTATTATGCGGGATTACTTTCGAGAGACGACAAGGAGAGAGAAAAAAAATTAATCAATTTAAAAAAATTAAATATTCCAATAATAATACTCGATACGCCATACAGAATGAATAAAGTATTGAACGCAATTAAAAAAGTTTATTCAAAAAATAAAATAGTCGGGCTTTGTTTGGATTTAACTACCGATAGAGAAGAGATAATAATAGACGAAATAGGAAATATATGCGACAGATTTAATTCAAAAAACGAAGACAAAAATAAAAATCAAAAAGAGAATAAAAAAGAAAAGAAAAGAGAATTTATAATTGTGATAAGTTAAAATTTTTTTAAACCTAAATTTTATTTAATCTAAAATTTTATTTTCTTA
>CAZRYV010000151.1:0-5393 GCA_964604385.1 uncultured Brachyspira sp. | reverse complement strand
TTAATTAAATATATCGTAAATAGAATTTATTTTACTTATTAAACTATTGAAAAAAATGTTATTTTATCGTATATTATACGAATATTTTATATTAAAAAATCTATTAAAAGGAGATATAAAATGATAGTGAAACCCCAAATATCTAATAATGTATGTCGAACTTCGCACCCTTTGGGATGTAAACAAGAAGTTGAAAATCAAATTAATTATGTAAAATCAAAACCCAAAATTAACGCCAATATAAAAAATGCGTTAATACTCGGAGCTTCGGGCGGATACGGACTTGCAAGCAGAATAGTTTTAGCTTACGGTTTTAACGCCAATACTATGGGAGTTTCTTTTGAAAGAGCGGCGAGCGAAGAAAAAACCGCCACTCCCGGATGGTATAATAATAAAGCTTTCAGTGAATTTGCTAAAAGAGACGGACTTAAAGAAAAAACTATAGTCGGAGACGCTTTTTTAGAATCTTCAAAAGAAAATATAATAAAAGAGGCTAAAGAATTTTTTGGCGGAAAAATAGACATATTTATATATAGTTTGGCTACGGGAATAAGAAAAGACGAAAAAGAAAATATAACCTATCGCTCGACTTTAAAACCCATCGGGAAAAAGTATAACGGTATAGGCGTTGATTTTATGAAAGAGGAACTTATAAATGTGGAAATAGACCCCGCTACCGAAGATGATATAAAATCTACGGTAAAAGTTATGGGAGGGGAAGATTGGAAATTATGGATTGAAGATTTGATTAAAGCAGATATGTTGTCGGAAAACGCTTTAACTATAGCGTATTCTTATATCGGTCCCGAAATAACCGAAGCTATATACAGAAACGGAACTATAGGCAGAGCTAAAGACGATTTGGAAAATACCGCTTTGCAGTTGGATAAAATAATGCAAGAAAAACTTAAAGGACATGCTTTTGTAAGCGTCGCTAAAGCGGTAGTTACAAGAGCTTCCGCCGTTATTCCCGCTATGCCTTTATATATAAGCATTCTATTTAAAATAATGAAAGATAAAGGAATACATGAAGGCTGTATAGAGCAAATGTATAGACAGTTTAACGAAAAGTTATTTTCTGGAAAAGGCGCAATATTGGACGAAAAACAAAGATTGAGATTGGACGATTGGGAACTCAGAGACGATGTTCAAAAAGAGGTTTTAGAATCTTGGAATAAAATAAAAGATAATGAAACATTAAAAGCGAACGCCGATTTGAATCAATTTAGAGACGAATATTTGCATTTGCATGGTTTCGGTTTTAACGGCATTAATTATGACGCTGATGTTGAGATATAAAATGCGATATAGTTGATGTATAAATAAATATATAAATAAAAATCGTAGCGATATTTAATATTTATCCGAAATGTTGTTTGAAAATTTTAAACAATGTTTCGGTTTTTTTATTATCTTATAAATAGATATTATGTTTAAATAAATAAAGAACATTGTCGATAATATATATAAGTTAACAAAATACTATAAAATTTTTATGTTGACTTAATTATGTATATATTTTAATTAAGAGGCAATCTTCAATGTCAGTGAAACAGATTTCAGACCAAGAAATATTATCAATGTATTTGAACTATGAAAGAGTGGAAAAGGGCTTATCTTTAAATACGCTCGAATCCTATGGCAGAGATTTAGCCATATATCTAGATTTTTTAAACAGAAATAAAAAGACAATATTAAAAGCGGTAAGAAGCGATATTGAAAGATTTTTGGACGAAAGAAAAGAACAAGGCTCGAATGCAAGAACTGTTGCAAGAAACAAAGTAAGCGTTGTTAATCTTTACAAATTTCTGTTAATGGAAAATTATATTTCAAAGAATCCTACCGATAATTTGGAAATTATACGATTAAAAAGAATTTTGCCGGAATCTCTAACTACCAACGAAGTGGACGATTTGCTTTCAGTTCATAATGAAAAAACGGATAAGGGTTTGAGAGATAAGGCTATTTTCGAACTTATGTATTCTTCAGGTTTGAGAGTAACGGAACTCTGTTCGTTAAAAATTGAAGATATATCTTTTGAAGGAAAATATTTAAGAATATTCGGAAAAGGCAAAAGAGAAAGAATCGTTCCTATTAACGATAGCGCCCTCGATATATTAAAACGATATATACATACGAGCCGAGTAATCATGGTAAAAGGAAAAAATACTAGAGAATTATTTTTAAATTTTAGAGGCGATAAAATTTCGAGAGTAGGAATTTGGAAGATAGTAAAAGAAACCATGAGAAAAAGCGGCATCGAAAAAAATGTTCATCCTCATACTTTAAGACATAGTTTTGCGACTCATTTAATACAGCATGGGGCGGATTTAAGAGCGGTGCAGAGAATGCTAGGACATTCGGATATAACGACAACCGAAATATACACTCATGTGGACGCTTCTCATTTGAAAAAGCAAATTGACAAGCATCCCAAACATCCTAAACATACGAGGAACAATACATGAAGCATGAAAATAATAAATAAAGGAATAATTTATAAAAAATGAAAAATAGTATAATTGCTACAACATTATTATTATTAATTACCGTATCTATCATATTGCTCACATTCGGAATAGGCGAGAGAATAGCCATAATAAATAATAGCGGCGAATCCGATTACGAATTAAGCGAAAATAATCAATTCCGCAGAATAGATATGTATAATCCCGATTCGCTTTCTTTGTCTGCGGTAAAACCCGTATACGATTATGATTTATCCGTTGATTTGGAAGATTTTTATTTTAAAGAAAATATAATAGCGGACAGCAGCATAGAACTTTTGAATCAGGAATTATTATTAAGCGCCGATGACTTAAACGGAAATATGCCGAATCCAAATGTGTTGCCCGCTTTGGTATTTTCCGCAAACAATACGGATGCAGCAGCCGACAAATTAAGCGAAGCGATAGATAACGCCATAAGAAATTCTAGAAATAGAGAATCTCCGAGAGTCGCAATAGATTTGTCTAAAATATCCGTTTTCAGATACGAACCTGTAGTAATAAACGCTTCGATATATACGAAAGATACCGTAAAAAATATAAGCATTTATGTGAGATACAAGTCGGATAAAATCGTTAAAAAAAATGGAGATGATAGATATTCCATAAATGTATTTAAAATTCAAAATTCGCAATATAAAGGAACTTATTTGCATCCTTTCGGCGGTAATTTGGGAGAATATCAAGCGGTGGTTTTGGTTCAAACTTCCCAAGGAATATACGGATATACTAAAGATTTTACGGTAAAAGGAAGACAATCACCTCCTGCAAAAGAAACCAAAAAAATAGCGACTTTAGAATATGCCGTAGATTTAACCACAAAAAGAGTTCCGAGCGTAGAAACGGGAGAGCTTACCACTTTTGACGCAATATACGATTGGATAAGATATATGAAATGCGACATATTTTGGGCTATCGGCGGACAAACCACAGGTTGGACAAAAGGTATAAATTCAGACGAGCCTTGGGCTAAAGATATGATTAAAAATATTGAAAATTTGGCGGCGAGTAAGAAAAAAGGAAATGTTGAACTTGGCGCTTATGTTATGAGTTATTTTGCTGCAGGCGGCGGAGCGAGAAAAGGCGGTTATGATGTTTCAATAGGATATAATTCGGAAACTAAAAGTTTGGTTGAAAGCAGACATATATCTTTAGCAGATACGAAAAGAGTGAGAGACATAATAGATATTTTAAAAAGATACGATTCGAATCCAAATATATCTTATGTGGGATTGGACTTTATAAGAACGGGCGAAGTTGACGGATACGAAATGGTGGATGAGATGGTGGAACTTACGGGCGTGTATGTTCCTGCAAATTGGCAAACTATGAGCAAACAGGCGAGAATGAAATGGCTTGCTGTTAATAGAGGTAAAAAAGAAATAGGAATGAAATGGAGATGGTTTAGAGCGCATAAAGAATCGCTTATAATAAAACAGATAAAAGAATCGGGAATAAAGAAAAAATTATGGGCTTTTACTTTAGGCTGGAATCAAGGACAGGAACATGGACAAGATCCTTATATGTTCTTCGATGCGGGAATAGATTATGACGCCGTTATGATATACGAAGCCAATAGAGCGCAGCATGTGGGGATGCTTGCAAGCTGGCCAAGATATTTATCGGGAGAATATAATACTTTAGTGGGCAATATGATAGACAATAGACTTCAGGACGGAAGTTTAAGACCCGAATTGGAATATATGAAGAGAGTTTACGAATCTGAAGCGAAATTTAATAGAAGCAGTAG
Organism: uncultured Brachyspira sp.; assembly: GCA_964604385.1. Taxonomy (GTDB): domain Bacteria; phylum Spirochaetota; class Brachyspiria; order Brachyspirales; family Brachyspiraceae; genus Brachyspira. The sequence goes on along the minus strand of CAZRYV010000151.1, from coordinate 1,136 downwards.
AATAAGAGGAGTATTCTTTCATGATGTTTCAAGAATGTTGTGGTCGAGATTCAGAGGCTCTGGAAATACTATAAGAGAATGGGCAAATATAAATGCTTCGATAGTTTCAAGGATAGAAGAAAAATATTCGGAAAATCCTTTTAATGTAAGCGTTAAACTTGACGAGAGAAATCGAACGGGAGTTTTAACGATAGTAAACAGAACTTCAAAAAGACAAAATAATGTTTCGATAAAAACCGATTTGGCTCAAGCGTTATCCGCTATAGCTTTAGATTCGGAAGCCGTAAATATAGAAGCGGGCGGAACGGCTGAAATAGGTTTTAGATACGCTTACGGAGGAAGCCGATATTCTTCTCTAATGTCTTTTAGAGTGGCGTCCGAATCGGGAGAAGAAAATGTTGCAGTAGCTTATACTTTACTTCATACCTTAATACCAAAACCTGAACCTAAAAAAGAAGAAGAGGGCGCAATTATTGCTAAAGGCGAAGAATCCAAAAGCAATAGCGCTAAAAAGGAAACCAAAGACAATTAATTTTATTATAAATGAAATAAAAGGGGATTGATTTTTTCAATTCTCTTTTTTTATTCTTAATTATTTTTAATTTTTTGTTTTTAAAATTTTATTTAGTTTTTATTTAAAAATCTAAAACATGAAAAAATATTTTAACGATTTTAATATATCGATAGCTCTTTACCGTCCCGAAATCCCTGCAAATACGGGAAATATAGGAAGATTATGCGTGGGACTTGACATAACTTTGCATATAGTTTCAAAACCTTCTTTTATTTTAAGTTCTAAAGAAATAAGACGGTCGGGACTCGATTATTGGGAAAATCTGAAACTTATAAAACATGAAAACGAAAATGCGTTTTTAGAATATTCTAAAGAAAATAATTTAAGAATAGTTCCCGTTTCAAAATTTGGAAAAATAAGATACGATAAATTCGATTATTCAAATGGCGATATATTTCTTTTTGGCAGAGAGAGTTCGGGCTTAAAAGAATCTCTATGGAAAAACGATTTTGAAAATTCGATTTATATTCCAATGAGCGATAAAGTTCGTTCGATTAATCTTTCAAATACGGCGGCGATTATATCCTACGAGGCTTTGAAACAAATTACTCTTTTATAATAT
>CAZRYV010000150.1:4151-5423 GCA_964604385.1 uncultured Brachyspira sp. | reverse complement strand
TTTTTTTATATAATTAATTTTTAATTTTTAATTTTCTATCCATATATCAGGCTCGAGGGTTTCGGATATGAAATTATAATCGATTATATCTATTCCATTATAATAGAATTTTAATATATCTTCATAATTTTTGTGAACTTGAGCCATGCCATAAGCTCCCCATTGACACATTCCCACTCCATGTCCGCTGCCTTTTCCCGTTATTATTATGCCGTTATCGATTTTATTTATCGTAAAATTAAGAGAAGGCACTAATTTAGGAGAAAGAACGCTTCTAAAATCTCTTGAGGAGATGTCGTTATTGTCTATTTTTATATTCGTAGCTTTTCCCGATTTTGGGTCCATAGTTATTCCGAAAGAAGATTTTTCGTCAACATTAACCGAATAATTTGCAAAATCATTATTGAGTTCGTTATAACTTAAAGCGTTAGTCCAAGTTTTTATTTGAGCGTTGCAGTAAGGACATTCTACTCCTTCCAAATAAGGCACTGAAATTCCGAAAACATTTTTAGCGCTGTCGGTATGTCCGCCGCATAAAGCGCTGAAATATGTCGCTATAACTTTGTCGTTATAAACCGCTATCTCATATTTCGTTCTGTCTACCGCTTGTTCTACAGCCCAATTAATTTTTTCCTTTCCATTGTAAACCTGATATTTTGTGGTATTGTCAACATCATAAGGAATATTGCCGTTATTTTTTAATATATGAAACATAGCATAAGTTCTCGCCGCAACCGCTTGAGCTTTTAAAGCTTCTATAGGCCAATCGGGAGACATTTCATGAGGCAAAACTCCTTTAACATAATCTTCTATATTTAATTCGTTTATAACTATCATATTTCCATTATATGGAATAAATTTTAAAGTTCCGTAATATTCTATTCCGTTTAAAGTAAATCCTTCTTTAGTTTCAAAAACTATTCCCTCTTTATAGATTCCAACATCGTTTACTTTAAGTCCCAATCTATGTTCTACAACCATAACTCTTTCGTTTGTCAACGCCGATACGATTTTACTTTCATATTTATAATTATAAGCTTTATAAGGACCTTTAATGTCTATCGTATAAGGCGCTTTTACATCGGTTAAATGAACTTTTATCGTAGTCGCAAAAACCGTTCCGCTCATTATAAATAAAGAAGCCGCTATAAGTAAGGATTTTATTATTTTCATAATTTTTAATACTCCAAAAATATAAAATTTAATATAAATTAATATCGGAAGATTAAAAACTTACTTTAAAAAATTTAATAAAATAATAGAATTTTTATA
>CAZRYV010000150.1:0-4051 GCA_964604385.1 uncultured Brachyspira sp. | reverse complement strand
ATCAATTTGAAAATTCGTTTATCTTATTATAAGCCCGCTCAAAATATCTGTCATAAGCTTTTTTACAATAATTTTCATGTTTGCTCTTTATTCCAATTTGAGGATTTTCAAAATTGTAAGGACCGTTAACTTTCCAACCCGTGAGTATTCCTATATTAATAGCGTTTACGGGACATCTAAAAGCGCAACTTGAACACATAACGCATTTGTTTTTGAATCTGATATTATTATTTTCGTCATTATAAATATTATTCACGGGACATTTCTTAACGCATAAATTACAACGAGTGCATATATTTTTTACCTTGAAAAGTTTGCCGTTGATTTTCATCGCGGGATGTTCGATTCTAAACATAAAAGCGATAATTCTGCCGAAAGGAAATTTTCTTAATAAATGTTTCTTTCCTTCCAAAACTTCTTTAGCTTCTATCGAACATAAAGATTTTGCCGTTTTCCACATTTTTGACGCCGTCTCATCCGTATGTCTGAATATCATATTATAAGGCATAATATAATGATATTCGTTTGTAAGAATATAGCCTTTCGGTTTTAATCTTGACATTAAAGGCGAAGAAGAAATATTATTTATAGGCAAAGGTTCGCCCGAAGATTTTATTATAAATATTTTTTTAGATTTAGTTTTTGGAAATAATTTTATAAGATTAAAAACGGGATACGGAGCGTTAAATCCATGAATCGGATAAGCTATTCCCACATAATCGAAATTTTCAGGATTCGGCATATCTTCAAAATTATCGGTTATTTTATAAAGCGTAGTTTCCGTTTTATTTTCGTCAAATATTTTTTTATATTCTCTTGCAATTTTCTCGGTATTTCCCGTTCCTGAAAACCAATATATTATCGCATTTTTATTCATTATAATTAAACCTTTATTTTTCTTATTTTTATTTTCATTCTTTTTTTAATATATTCAATATTTTAAATATTTTAATATTTTTTATAATTCGCTTTAAAATCATTGTCAAAATAATAAATCATATTTTCGTTTTTGTCATGCGAATCGTAATAAACCTGTCCGTAAAATTCACTTTTCTTTGCAAGATTATCGAAATCCCAAGTATGATTTTCAAAACATTCTTCGCAAAAATGTCCCGCTTTTATTATCGTGAAAGGTTTCGCTTCGAATCGATGTCCTTTAGAACATTCCCATAATAATTTCGTTTCCAAATTTTCCATTTTATCGCTTAAAAGTTTTCCGCCTCTGAATTTTGCAGCCTCAATCAAATCCTCAATATTTATTTCGTTTTTGCTTTCATCGTATCCATGATTTAACAATTTGGCGTTTTTTATATTTTTAAGCTCTTCGTAATTTATATAATTTCCTTCGCTGTCTTTATTTTCTATAAGCAAATTAAAGTTTTTCCATTTTTTGGGAAGTTTTTTAAAATTCTCTTCGCTTCCAAAAGCCGATATAATTTTTCCAAGCTCTTTATTTTTAAGCCAATAACGAGGAGAATTAGAATCGAGCAAAAGTCTTTTAATCGCAAATAATTTTATCAATTTTGAAGGAATAATTTTCGCAATGGAATAATACCAATGTCTTTTTGCAATTTCATGCCAATAATCGTTTATCGATTCTTTTTGATAACCGAATAATTTTTCCAACTTGTCGCCGTCATAATACCAAACTCCATGAAAATTTCTTGTGGCATTCCAATTCGGTTGCATATATTTTTTAGCGTCTCCGCCGATTAATTTAAATCCTTCGTTAAAAACTTCGTAGCCCGTGATTCTGTTTTCCGCTCTGCTTCCCAAATTAAAAACGCCTTTCCAAAAATACTCATCAAGTTTATTTTTAATATCCTCTTCGATTATTCTTTTCATTAAAAGTCCGCTGTCTCTTGCGGTAATCCATTCCAAAGGAGAATTATAGCATGTATGAAACATCAAACCGTCGCTCATATTGTCGGTAAGCATTCTGTTATGGAGCATCGCCGTTTGTCTTATTATCGCTCGATTTTTTAGAGAAGATTCCAATATATATCTTTCCGCTTTAAGTTTATAATATGAATACAAATCGTAATTATTTATTATCAAAGGGTCGCCCACTCTCGCCCAAGGATGTTTTTCTGTTCTGTTTCCGTATAAAGCCACAGTCGATATATAAATTAATTTTGGCTTTTTATTTTCTTCCGTTTCCAAAATCGAATCCGTTATATTTTTTGTTCCGAGATAATTAACTTTATAATTAGATTCGGGAAATTTATCCGATTTTGGAGGGATAATCGCCGCAAGATGTAAAATATAATCGGCGTCTTTAATTAATTTTTCGCAGTCTTTTTTGTTTTCTATATCTCCAATGATTATTTCTATTCTGTCTCTGTATTCTCTTTTTAACCTCTTCGCCTTTTTAACACTTTCGTTCCTTATTAAAACTTTTATAACTCCCGCATCTTTCAATTCCATTAACTGCCTTAAAGTTTCGACTCCCATATTTCCGGTCGAACCCGTTAATGCTATTTTATATTTCATTCTAATTCCTACACTTTTTTATTTATTCTTTATTTAATTTTTTAATTTTACATTTTTTAAATCCAAGTTTTTTAATTTGTTAATTTTGTAGATTATATATCAAGGTTTGCTTTTTATCAATATAGGGATTTTGCAGATTTATGTTAATTTACTTTAAGGAAAAATACCGAAGGCTTCAAAAAATATCTAATATAAGTTATCATAATACCGATAATATTATGTAAACAAAAAATATAGGATTGTTTTTTTAATGAAGAATAATATATCTTCCAACGCTTATAAATTGATTAAAAGAAAAAAATATAAAAAAGCGAAGAGTTATCTTTTAAATAATGTAAGCAAATTAAATCATGATGCAGAGGCTCTTTCTATGCTCGCATTTGCAAATATTTTTTTAAAAGATTTTTCGGCTGCAGAAGAAGTATCGCGAAAAGCTTTGCGGGAAGATAATTTTTGCATTAATGCAACTTTGGCTAAAGGTTATATAAGTTTATACAACGGGCATAGAGAAAACGCATTAAGAGAATATTTTAGAATACTCGATTTGTCTCCCGACAATAAAATCGCTTCGGACAATATAGAGAGAATAAGATTTTTAACGAATAATGCAAAAGGAAACGAAATAAAACCGCGTCCTTATTTGCTTGGTAAAAAAGAAATTTCAATTTTAAAATTCTTGGCTATAATTCCGATTGTTTTTATTTTGTCTTTAGGTTCTTATTTGATTATAGAGAGAGTTTATCCTATGATTAAATATGTTCTGCTTGACAGAGAGCAAAAAGAATTGAGAGAAAAACTTGAAAATGTATATTTGTTTGAAGGTTTGGAAGACGGCAAAATTCCTGAAAGCGCAAAAAGTCCAACATATTCACCGAGAGAAGTCGCAGAAATGTTTGACAGGGCAAAGAAAAATATGAGAAGCGCATCTGTAAACGAGGCGGTTATGATAATAAACGGAGCTTTAGACAGCGATATAAACGAATATTTAAAAGAAAGGTTTAGAGTTTTAAAAAATTTCGTCATAGCTCCCGATTATAATATATTCAAGGAAAGCCCCGACTATCTTACTGTGGTTCAAAATCATAGTTTATACGAAGGCGGATATATAAAATGGAAAGCGGATGTAAGCAAAGTGTCGCAAACAAATATTGACGGCATTCCAAAAAACAAAGCGAGACTTTTAATATATGACAATAACGAAAAAGAAATAGTAGGAGTCGCCGATTTAATATTCAGCGGAAATATTCATTTGGAAAACAAAAGCCATATAGAAGTTTACGCTAAAATTTTAGGTTATGACAATTCGCAGAGAGCGGTTTTACTTGACACGCAGATTATAAAACATTTGCCTATTAGGAAGGGCATTTAAATGTGTCAAAATAATAATCTACAAAAAGATATTGATTCTTATTTAGGTAAGAAAAATATAGCAGAGATAGAGATACCCGATACTATTACTAAAAATATAAAAAATAATTTAAAAATATATAAAGTGAGTTGTATACAATATTTTTTAGAATATCTAAAAGATTATAATGAAAATTAAAATAAATATTAA
>CAZRYV010000149.1:0-5439 GCA_964604385.1 uncultured Brachyspira sp. | reverse complement strand
GGCGTCCTTTAGGAAAAGCCACATTGTTGTTAAGAAAATAGAATTCGTCATTGCGAGCCGAATAAAATGAGGCGTGGCAATCCAAACAAATAAAAAATATTATTTACTATTTTTCTATAATAGTTTATTATATGTGAAATATTTATTAACAAAAATTTAAAAAATTAGAGTAATAATTAGCCGACAAAAGAGGATAAAATAAATGAATAAAAAAATAATTAAAAATAATAAAATTAATAATAAAAAAAAGAAAAAAAATAGTTTGGTTCTTAAATTCCTAATTCCTTATATAATATCTCTATTTACTATTTGCGTTATAGTTTTTGTATTATATTTTCCACAATACGAAGGCAGATTTTTAAAAAACGAAGAATATAATATAAATAGTTTAATTTCTACATTGGAAAATAATATTTTTTCAATAAGCGGAAAAATGGATATAATTTATTCATATTTGGAAAAAGAAACGGATGAAAATAAATTAAAAAGCGTATTTTCAAATATTATAAACAACGATAAAAATTTAATGAATATATATTATGCGGGGATAATTCCATATAACGAAGGCGGATTTATGTTAAATACTGTGGGTAAATTGCCAAACAATTATAATCAAACGACAAGAGATTGGTATAAAAATGCCGTAGCATCAAGCAAAGTCGCAATATCTAAACCTTATTTAAATATAATAAACTCTTCAAATCCAATAGTTATAACTTTTTCAAAGGCTATTTACGATAACGGAAGATTATTAGGAGTAGTCGGAGTCGATGTATTATTTTCAAAAGTTATAGAAGATATAAAAAATCATAAAAATTACGATGTTAGCATAATTGACGATAACGGATTATATTTGTATAACAATAACGAATCTTACATTTTAAAACAGAATATTTTTAACGATTCGGAAATATCTCCGTATAAAAACGATATTTTAAATAACAATATTTACGGTTGGGTTAAAAAAGACAAAGCGTATATGTCGGCAAATGCGGAAAATCTCCCTTATATATTAATACTTTCTATGGAAACTACCGAATTAAAAAAATCTTTAATATTATTAGCCGTTTTTCTCACAGTTTCGTTAATAATTCTTTCGGTTATAGAATTGGCTTTAGTTCTTATAATAGCGATACCGATATCTTCTACTTTGGAAGATACGATTAAAATAATAGAATCTATGTCAAAAGGAAATTTCAATACTTCGTTCAATGATAAAGAATTAAATAAAAAAGACCAAACGGGAGATGTTATAAGAGCGCTTAACAATATGCAAAATAATTTGGGAAATATAATTTATAATATGAAAAATGAAATCAACGGAATAAACGATTCGGTTAATATTATCACGCAAGGAAGCGTAAATTTATCCGACAGAGCAAACTCTCAAGCGAGCGCTTTAGAAGAATTGGTAAGTTCTGTAGAATTCGTCCTAGCTTCTTTACAAGATACCGCTAAAAACGCAAGCAATGCAAAAAGTATGAGTGAAAATGTATCGACTGCCACAAAAAACGGAGTAAATGCAATAAACTCCACTACAGAAAATATGAACGAAATAGCCGAAGCGAGTAAAAAAATATCCGATATAACGAAAACCATCGAATCGATAGCTTTACAAACGAATATTTTGGCTTTAAATGCGTCCGTTGAAGCTGCGAGAGCGGGAGAACAGGGAAAAGGTTTTGGAGTGGTAGCGTCCGAAGTTAGAAGTTTGGCGATTAATGTGGGAAATGCCGCAAAAGATATATCGAATATTGCAAAAGAAACCATACAAAAAATTGATAACGGAAAAGTATCGGTTAAAGCATCTTCATATATGCTTAATAAAATAGAAAATTCCGTAAACGATGTTGTGAAATTGCTTATAGATATTTCAAATTCCGTAATAAACGAAGAAAATAGCATTTCTCAAATTAATTCAGCCGTAAGCGAATTAAATAATATAACGCATGAAAATTCAAAAATTGCAGAAGACGGAGCTACGGCAAGCAAAAATGTTTTGGATAAATCTAAAAATATAGTTAATGAAGTTTCTTACTTTAATTTTAATTAATAATCTTTAATTTAAGAATTTTTAATCAAGAATTTTTAATTAATAAATTTTAATAAAAAAATAATTTTAATAAAGAATTTTAATTAATTTTTACTATATTTTTATTATAAATTTTATCAATTATTTTTTTTGCCAATAATTTTGAATCTATATTCTCAATGCATATATGATTATTTGGGCAGTTTTTTCTTTTATAACATCTTGCGCATTCTATATTATCCGCTCTAAAAACTTCGGAATTTTCGGCTATAGGTCCGACTCTGATTTCGCTTGTGGGTCCGAATATCGCTATAAGAGGTTTTTTGAAAGCGCATCCCGTATGCATCGGAAAAGAATCTACAGTTATCATTCCCGCCGAATTTTTTATTAAATATGCAAGTTCCGACAAATTAAAAACTCCCGAAAAATCCAATACATTATCAAATCCTTTCGTTATTTCTTCGCATTCTTTATTATAATTTGCGGTTGCCGACACTATTATTTGCATATCGTTCAATTTTTTTATTTCGGTTATTATCTCTATTGTTTTATTAACCGATAAATCTTTAGTTTCCCATCTAGAAAAAGGCGATAACAAAATATAATCTTTTTTAATATCAAATTCTATTTCAAAATTTTTCGTTAATTTTATTTTATCTAAACTTTTTTTAAAATCTTCATCTATCGTTTTCGGTAAAAAATAATCTAAATCCGTTCCATCGTCAGGGCAATCAAAAAATTTTAAAAACGAAATTAAACCGACTATTGCATTAATGTCGACATAATAATTACTTTTAACGAATTTCCATTTTCCTTTGGCGTATTTTTTTTTAGCCTTGCATAAATAAAGAAAAATTACGCTTCTTTCAAGTCCTTGCAAATCTATCGCTATATCGTATTTTTCTTTTCTCACTTCTTTTATATGGGAAAAAAATTCTTTTATCGTTGAAATAAATTTTAACGGCGATTTAAAAATCTCTTTTTCGTATTTATAAATATCGAGTATATAAAGTTTATTAATATAAGGATTATTTTCGAGTATTCCCAAAGCTCTTTTGTCGGTTACGATATCAATCGCGGCTTCGGGCTTCCATTTTTTTAAAGCTCTTATAACGGGCGTCATATGAAGAACATCGCCCAACGAAGTTTGTTTTATTAGTAAAATCTTCATAAATTATCTATCTTCTTTAAAAAAATGCTCCTCGACTTTTATGCATAATTCATGATATATCGCCTGATGATATTCTTGAGCTATATGAGTTTCTTTTGCGGGGGCTTTTATCGGAATATCCGCTATTTTAGATAATCTGCCTCCGTTTTCGTTTGTAAAAGATATAATTTTTATTCCCATAGCTTTTGCAAGTTTGGCGGCATATAATATATTTTTAGCGTTTCCCGAAGTGCTTATTGCAATAAATATATCTCCGCTATCTCCAAAACCCAATAATTGCTGCGCAAAGATTAAATAAGGTTCTCTATCGTTTAAATACGCTGTGGAAAGAGCAAAATGAGAAGTGAGAGCTACCGCTTTTAAAGGAGCTTCCAAATTATCGGCAATATATTTTCCGTCTTCCGTTTTTAATAATTCTTTTTTTATATCTTCGTTAATCGGTCTTTTTTTAAGGAAACTTTTTAACAATTCACCCGCTATATGTTCGCTGTCGCAGGCGCTTCCTCCGTTTCCCGCTATTAAAACTTTTTTTCCTCTCTCATAACATTTTATAATCTCTTCTATGGCAAGTTCAATGTTTTTTTTTATCGGTTCAAGTTCGGGCAATCTTTCTATCAAATTTTCTATCATAAATTAAAATATCCTTTTTAATAAAGTAAAATAATATTTATAACAAAATATTAAAAATATTATTAGATAATTATAACAAAAAATAAATATAATGACAAATAATAAAATTGTAAATAATAACAAGATTTTTTTATTTTTTATTCTTTATTTTTATTTATTATCTTATATTATCTTAATTTTAATTTTTATTTTACTTATCGACTTTTTTGCCGATTAAAAAATCATAAACTTCAAAAAAAGAATTAATATAATAATCGTTTTTCAAATCCAAAAGAATATTTTTATCGGTTATTCCGTATAATGCAAGCAAAACTTTTATTCCCGAATTTTTAGCGAATTCATAATCGGGAATTCCGTCTCCAACCATAATCGTATTGTCTTCGGATAAATTATAATCTTTTTTCAAATTAATCCAAATATTGATGTCAGGTTTTCTATAAGGATAGATTCCGTCTCCGATAATCGCCTTAAAATAACCAAATATATTAAGTTTTTCTGCAGTATTAACCGCTATTTCGTTTGGTTTATTCGTTATAAGAAATAGATTAATATTTAAATCGACAAGTTTTTTTAAAGTGTTTTCTACGCCTTCGTATAAATATGTGGAGTCGATACAATGCTCGTAATAATATTGCATATAAAAATTATACATTTTTTCTTCTGCAATCTCCAAATATTTTTTATCGAAACTATCAGAAAAAAAATTGACGGTTCTTTTTACAAGCTCTCTCGCTCCGTTTCCGACATATTTGCGGACATTATCAATAGGAATTTCGGGCAAATTAATATATTCCAAAGATTTGTTAATCGATTTATATATATCGGGAATAGAATCGATTAAAGTCCCGTCCAAATCGAATATTATATTTTTTATATTATTTTCTGTATTATTTTTTATTTCATGCATAACCGTTAAACGCTATAGCTATGTTTTAGACTATTTCTCAATTCTTTCAATTCTCTTTTTAATCTTCTCTTCTGATAGGATTCCAATCTGTCAATAAAAGTTATTCCGTTCGTATGGTCTATTTCATGCTGCAAAACTTTGGCTATATAACCGTTTGCTTCCAATATCTGCTCTTCTCCGTTTGTGTCGACATATTTAACTTTAATGTTTTTATATCTTGCGACATCGTCTCTTATTTCTGGAAAAGATAAACAACCTTCTTCAAGAATTTCTTTATCTTCAGAATGCCAAATTATTTCGGGATTAATCAAAGCCAATTTAAAATCTGGTTTTTCTTCTTCCTCGTTATCGAAATCGGGAACAGAAATGACGATTAACCTTTTTAATATTCCGATTTGCACCGCAGCAAGCCCTACTCCGTTTGCCTTATACATCGTTTCAAACATATCTTCGATTAAATCGAGTATTTCATCGTCTACTTTTTCTATACATAAAGATTTTTGCTGTAATCTTTCGTCTCCGTATATAATTAAATCTCTAACCATTTTTTATCCTATTTTTATTTACTAATAAAATTAATTTAAATTATAGATATGATATTAAATTTTTTATTTATAGTCAATCACAATTTATCAATTAAACTGTTGACATTTTTTATTTAAATGTTATAATAAATTAAAAATTGGTAGGAAATTTATG
>CAZRYV010000148.1:0-5575 GCA_964604385.1 uncultured Brachyspira sp. | reverse complement strand
TCCCGTAATTTATTCACTTTATTATTTTCGGAATTTTATTTTTAAAAATTAATCTTTATTAAATATAATAGTTAATAAAAAGTAATCAAGAAAATAATAATTAAGCCTACAAAGAATCTTAAAGATACTTCATAGACTTAATTACCATGAAAGAAATTTAACAACTTATTGCTTTTTTATACCGTAACGCTTATTAAATTTATCCACTCTTCCCGCAGCGTCAAGGATTTTTTGTTTACCCGTAAAGAAAGGATGACAATTATGGCAAATATCGACATGCAAAGCTTTTTGAACGGAATGAATTTTAAAATTAGCTCCGCAAGCACAATTGACATCGGTTTCGTAATATTGTGGATGTATATCTTTTTTCATTTTAATTCTCCAAAAATTATTAATCAATATAACCTCAATTAATAGAATAATTATAATATAAACTTGATTTTATTGCAAGTAGTTAAATATTATATTTTATTATTTTTTTTTCGATTTTATTTTTTCGATTTTATTAATTTAATCTTGACAAAAATAAATTATTTTACTATAATGAATGCAGTTAAAATATAATTAAATCTTCGGGGCTAGGTGAAATTCCATACCGGCGGTAAAGTCCGCGAGCCTTATTTTATAAGTTTATTTGAGATAAAAATAATTATGAAATAAAGCAGATTTGGTTAGATTCCAAAACCGACAGTTAAAGTCTGGATGGTAGAAGATTTGAGTTTGTTATAAATATAGAATTTTTCTTAAAACAAAGGCTCCAATAAGTTTTTTAATTAAACTATTGGGGTTTTATTTTATAACGACTTGTTTCAAAAACGCTGCATTAAAAAATCATTAAAAAATCCCCGAAAATTAAAAATAAAATAATTATTAGAGTTTATAAACATGCATGAAAAATATATGAGATTGGCGATAGAGGAAGCGAAAAAAGGCGAAGGTTTCGTAAATCCTAATCCTTTGGTTGGTGCCGTTATAGTTAAAGACGGAAAAATTTTGGGGACGGGATACCATAAGAAATATGGAGAAAATCATGCCGAAATAAACGCAATTTTAGACACCAAAAAGAAAAATAATAATATTGAAAACGCCACGATTTATATTAATTTGGAACCTTGCTCGCATTACGGAAAAACTCCGCCTTGCGCAGACGCTATAATAAAAAATAAATTCAAAAAAGCGGTTATAGGATGTTTGGACAGCAATATAAAAGTCGCCGGAAACGGAATAAAAAAATTGAGAGAGGCAAAAATAGAAGTCGTGGAAAATGTCCTTGAAGAAGATTGTAAAAAATTAAACGAGGTATTTTTTCATTATATAAATACTAAAAAACCTTTTATGGTTATGAAATACGCTATGACTATGGACGGAAAAATTGCATCCGTAAGCGGAAAATCAAAATGGATAACTTCCGAAAAAAGCAGAGAACATGCGCATCTATTTAGAAAAAAATACTCGGCTATAATGGTTGGAATCAATACGGTTATTGAAGACAATCCCACTTTAAATTGCAGAATAAAAGACAATCCGAAAAATCCAATAAGAATCATATTGGACAGCGATTTAAAAATAGATTTAAAATCAAATATATGCAAAACTTCCAAAGATATAAAAACCTATATCGCTTCCGTAAAGCCGACTGCTAAATCAAATAAAAATATGGAAAAGAAAAAGGAATTAGAATATTTGGGAATAGAAATAATAGAAACTTCGCCAAAAGATTTAAGTAAAGATTTCAAAGTTAATTTGCAAGAACTTATAAAAATTTTGGGAGAAGAAAAAAATATAGACAGCGTTTTAATCGAAGGAGGCGCTACTTTGCATGCTGCTTTACTAAAAGAAAAACTTATCGACAAGGCTTTGATTTATATAGCTCCCAAAATTTTCGGAGGATTAAACGCCAAAACTCCGATAGCGGGAGAAGGCATAGAAGAACCCGACAACGCGATAAAATTAATCGGCGGGAAACTTAAAAATATAGGCGAAGATTTATTTATGGAATATTATTTAAAATATTAATTTAAATCGAGGATTTTAATAAAATGTTTACGGGAATAATAGAAGAGATGGGAATCGTTAAATCGATAAAAAGCAAAGTTATAACGATTGAGGCGAATAAAATTTTTGACGATTTAAAATTGGGAGATAGCGTTGCGGTTAACGGAACTTGTTTAACCGTGTCGAGTTTTGAAGGAAAAACATCTCCAAAAATATTTAACGCCGATATTACTTCGGAAACTTTGAGCAGAACAAATTTGGGAAATTTGAAATCGGGCTTCAAAGTAAATTTAGAAAGAGCGTTAACTTTAAACGGAAGACTAGGCGGGCATATAGTTTTGGGGCATATTGACGGAGTTGGAATTATAAAAAATATTTCCAAAAACGCCGAAGATATCGAACTAACTATCGAAGTTCCGCCAAACTTAATAAAATATATAATCGAAAAAGGTTCGGTTGCCGTAGACGGAATAAGTTTAACTGTAGCCAAAGTTAATAAAAATTATTTTTCGGTGGCGATAATACCGCATACTTTAAAAGAGACGATACTTTATTATAAAAAAGCGGGAGATAAAGTTAATATTGAAAACGATATAATCGGCAAATATGTTGAAAAACTTTTATCGTTTAATAATATTAATAAAAATAATGATAATAAAAATTCAAATATAAATAATATAAACATGGAATTTTTAATTAAAAATGGATTTTAAATTTTAAAATAATTTGGAGAAATAAAAATGGAAAATATTTATAATACTATAGACGAAGCTTTGGACGATTTGAAAAAAGGAAAAATGATAATAGTATCCGATGACGAAGATAGGGAAAATGAAGGAGATTTAATTTGCGCAGCCGAATTCGCCACAACGGAAAATATTAATTTTATGGCGACTTATGCCAAAGGATTAATATGCATGCCTATGAGCAAAGAAATAACGGAAAAACTTTCGCTTAATCAAATGGTTCAAAAAAATACAGATAATCATGAAACGGCGTTTACGGTTTCTATAGACCATATTGAAACAACTACGGGAATATCGGCTATAGAAAGGTCTATAACCGCTTTAAAAGTGGTGGATGATAAATCGAAGCCCGAAGATTTCAGACGACCCGGACATATGTTTCCGCTTTTATCTAAAGAAGGAGGCGTTTTAACAAGAAAAGGACATACCGAAGCTACGGTAGATTTGATGAGACTTGCCGGACTTAAAGAATGCGGTTTATGTTGCGAAATAATGAAAGATAACGGCGATATGATGAGAAGAGACGATTTGATAGAATTTGCAAAAAAACATAATTTAAAAATAATAACGGTATCCGATTTAATATTTTATAGAAAGAAAAACGAAGATTTAATGGAGCTTTATGCAACCGCAAAAATGCCGACAAAATACGGGGATTTTACAATATTTACTTTTGTCAATAAAATAACCAAAAACCATCATGTAGTTCTTACTAAAGGAAATATAGATAACGGAGAGGATATTTTATGCAGAATACACTCGGAATGTTTGACGGGAGACGCTTTCGGTTCAAAAAGATGCGATTGCGGAGAACAGTATAGTTATGCAATGAAAAAAATAGAAGAAGAAGGCAGAGGAATAATGGTTTATATGAGGCAGGAAGGAAGAGGAATAGGACTCGTTAATAAATTGAGAGCCTATCAGCTTCAGGATACGGGACTCGATACCGTTGATGCCAATTTGGTTTTGGGATTTAAAGAAGATATGCGGGAATATTACGAAGCTTATCAAATGCTTAAAAATCTCGGAGTAAAAACTATAAGATTGATGACGAATAATCCGGAAAAAATTAAACATTTGACAAATTACGGTTTGAAGATAAACGAAAGATTGCCAATACAAATCGAGGCTTCAGAATATGACGCTTTTTATTTGGAAACTAAAAAAAATAAAATGGGACATTTATTAAAATAAACGATATTAAAAAATATTTAAAAATTAAAAATAAAGTAAAATTATAAAATATAAAAAATTTAAAAAGGAGACATAAAATGAAAATTTTTGAAGGAAAATTAACTTCCGAAAAAGAAATTAAAATCGGGATAGTATGCGCAAGGTTTAACGAGTTTATCGTTTCAAAATTATTATCGGGAGCTCTCGATGCTTTGAATCGCCATAATATTAAAGACGACAATATTCATATAGCTTGGGTTCCCGGAGCTTTTGAAATACCGTTGATAGCTTCCAAAATGGCAAGCTCGGGAAAATATGACGCCGTTATCTGTTTGGGAGCGGTGATAAGAGGCTCGACTTCGCATTACGATTATGTATGCGCCGAAGTTTCAAAAGGCATAGCTTCCGTTTCTTTAAAATCGGATATTCCCGTAATGTTCGGAGTTCTTACCACCGAAAATATCGAACAAGCTATAGAGCGAGCGGGGACTAAATCGGGCAATAAAGGATTCGATAGCGCTATGGGAGCTATAGAGATGGTAAATTTAATCAGAGAGATTAATAAAAAATAGATTGATAAAATAAAAATTGTCATCGCCGTTGCCGTAGTTTAAAAGCGGACAAATTATTTTTTGTTATTACGAAGGCAAAGCCAAAAACTATAATAAAACTATAATAAAACGACTATAAACAAAAAGGATGCCGCATTTAACGACATCCTTTTTCAATTTTCAATCTTATCAAAATAAATTATCTTTTATTTCCAAGTTCCATTTGCATCTAAAGTTAATTTTATGGTTAATCCCGTAGTAGTTAAATGAGCGACTTCACTTGCTAAACCATAACCACTTTTCAATTTAAATATTAAAGTAAATGTGCAGTCTTTACTACTACTTGTAATACTTGGAGGAGTAGAAGTATAATCTATACTACCAATTTGAGCAGATGGATGTTTGTCAAAGTATGTCTTAAATTTTGCAGTGTTTTCTATAGAGCTTGCAATATCAAATGCTCTTAATTTTGCATCATAATCTGCTGAACCAGTAGTTACTTGTTTTCCAGTTGCAGAATAATTAGGTTTTGCGCTATTAAAAGTTGCAGTTGAAAAATCGAATTTAGTATGTTTACCTAAAGAACCATCAATACCTAATTCTCCATTTTTAGTAGCAGGATAAGGACCATCTGAAGGATATTTTATTTGTTTTATCATACTTTCTATTTCTGTTTTTGTTATAATTTCACCTTTGATTAAATTAACTTCTACATCAACATTAGCTTCTTTATCCGAAGTTGCAAATTTAAATTTTATCGTATATTTATATTCTGTTCTAGCTGTAAATTTTGAGCTTGAGGTTTGAAACTTTTTTAAACCTGCATCCGTTAATTTTAATTCTCTAGTCGATTTATTATAGTCGAAATCAGAAGCATCAAAAACAACAGGACTTTGTGCATTGGCTTCCACGCTTGAAATTGATACGGTATAGTCGGATGCGCCATCCACCGAGAAAATTATAGTTCCAGTTGTGGCATTTTTTGACGAAGTGCTTTCGCTGATAATGGTTATACTTTTTTGACTTGTAACATTGTTTACTGAAGCCCCAAAAGAAGTGGGGTAATTTTCCGCCCCTCCTCCGCTATTTGGGTCTGTGTTAGAACCGCAA
>CAZRYV010000147.1:3414-5652 GCA_964604385.1 uncultured Brachyspira sp. | reverse complement strand
TTTAGAGATGGAATAATATTATAAAACGAATTTTAATTAATTTTTAAGGAGATAAATAATTTATGTTTAAAAAATATGTGTCTACGCCGATAATTCCCGTAGCCGTTGTGGAGACGGAAGAAGAAATAAGAAATATAGCCGATTTATCTAGCGAATATTTGCCCGCAATTGAACTTACTATGAGAACGGAATATTCCTATAAAGCTCTCGAAGTATTGGCTAAACATTATCCTAATTTGCCGAGAGCGGCCGCTACAGTAATATCGCCCGAACAAGTCGACAAAATACTCGATTTGGGAACGAATATTATAATAAGTCCGGGATTTCAACCAAATATGCTCGAATATGCAAAAAATAAAAACTACGATTATATACCGGGAGTCGCCACTCCGTCCGAAATAGAACAATGTCTAGCTTACGGACATAGATATTTAAAATTCTTTCATGCGGGAGTTTTCGGTGGCATAGAATGGCTTAAAGGAGTAGGAGCGGTTTATTCGCATACGGGAGTTAAATTTATGCCTTTGGGAGGAGTAAGCGAAGGCAATGTTTTAGACTATCTCAAACAACCGAATGTGTTTGCATGCGGAGGCTCATGGTTATGTTCGAGAGACATTTTAAAAGCGAAATATTGGAACGAAATGAAAAAAAGATTCAAAACGGCAAGCGAATTGATTAAATAATCTTTTTAATATTTCCAATTAAACTATTTAAATTATCCAAAAGATTTTCATTTAAACCGCCCGTAATTATATTATTAAGGTCGCTTTCAAAATTTTCGGGCAATTTTTTGCATAATTTATAAGCGTATTTAATTAATTTCTTTTCGCCGGGATGAAGTTCTTTATTTAAAGCGAATAAAATATCGAAGTATGACGACAATAATGCTGTAAGTCTGTGGCTAACGCTTACGATATCGTTTCTTTTAAGGGCTTTTTCAAGTTGCTCAAAAAACGAAGAGGTTTTCTTATCTTTCATAACCGCCAAATTTCTTTTTATTATATTTTCTTTAAGTTTATCGGGATATTCGTTATTTATTAATTCGTTTTGCAGATTTTTAAATTTAGAATCTTTATCGTAAAGTATTTTGGAATTTTTTATATTATACAAAAAAGCGGTTGTATAACCTATTTTTGAATTGCATTCTCTCCATACATAATTTATTTCGTTTTCCGCAAAAGATAAATTTCTATACATAAAATCAAAATATATTTCGTCTTTTATAATAAATTCATCTCCGTATTCAAAATAATCGTTTCCAAGCTCGCAATAAGCCTCGTATTTTCTCGCAAACTTTTTTCTCGTTTCAATATTTACCTTATCTTTGGAATAAACATAAATATCATAATCTGACATTTCGTCATTTATTAAACCCGTTTTTGAGCCCGCTAAAACCAAAGCGTCTATATCGTCGCTTGCTCTCGCCTCTTCTATAAAATATTCCAATATATCCATAGCGCCCATAAAAAATACTCCTAAAATTTTAAAATAAATTTTTTATTATTTTTATTATTATTTTTTAATTATTTTCAAAATAATTATTTATAAGAACTGAAATAATTTAATATTTCTTTATATTTTGCGCTTTTATTTCCCGATAGTATAAGATATTTATTTAAATATTCGTAAACCATTTTCCCGTATTCGACTTCCTTGACTGCATTTTTATTCTTCACGGCGTTATCGTATCTTTTTTTATAAATAACGGAGAGAGAATAATTTGAATTCGGTTCGGCTCTTAATTCCAAAGCCTTTTTATACAACTCGATTATTTTATCCTCTTTATATTCTTTTTCGAGATACATCGCACCATACATATAAATATCTCCGAGTCTCGAATAGGAAGGATGCTTTTTTAGATTTTTCATTCCTTTGGAATCCAAAAGATTTATATACGCCTTTAATTTAGCATAAGAGTTTGCATTCTTCTTAAACGAATTTAAAGTTCTAGAATAACCTACGGCATTATCCAACTGTTGGTCGTCGCTTGGAGGAATCGGAATATCCAAATTATCTTGAGAGAATAAATAAGATAAATTTGAAAATAAAATTATATTTAAAAACAAAACCGCTAAAAAATTTTTCGTTTTAATTTTTATCATTTTGCTTCTTGCCTCCGAATTAAATAATTGAATTTAAATATTTAAAATTTAAATTCTAAATAATATAAATCAAAACCTCTAGATTTTATTATCGTAAATACCATTTAAAGATTTAAAACAAAAGATTTAAAATAAA
>CAZRYV010000147.1:0-3314 GCA_964604385.1 uncultured Brachyspira sp. | reverse complement strand
AAAAGATTTAAAATAAATAAAAATAATTAAAAAAAATTCGATATTAGTTATTGACAATTATAGTATTTATACTATAATGATAACAATAAAAATCATACATATGGAGAAGATTTATGTCTACTACTGCAAAAAAAACAACAACAAAAAAAACTACGGCTAAAAAACCAGCCACAACAAAAAAAGCAACTACAACAAAAAAGACTACGGCTAAAAAACCAGCCACAACAAAAAAAGCAACTACAACAAAAAAGACTACGGCTAAAAAACCAGCCACAACGAAAAAAACTACGGTTAAAAAATAGTGGAAGATAAGAGATTATAATTAAGTAATGGAGAAGATTTATGTCTACATCTGGTAAAAAAACCGCTCCCAAAAAAGAGACGGTAAGCAAAACTAAAAAAACGACAGCGCCTAAAAAAGAAACTTCAACTACAAAGAAAGCGACTGTCAAAAAAGCTACGGTTGTAAAAAAAACTGCATCAGTTAAAAAGACTGTGGTAAAAAAGACAACCTCAAAAAAAACACTTCTTAAAGAATCTGAAAAAAATCTCGAACTTCAGCAAAGATATATCCCCGATGAAGTCGATATAGTTAGAGAATTGCCGGATAGATATAATGAAACTAAATTGACTTTAATGATGCGTGACCCTGAATGGTGTTTCTTTTATTGGGACATTTCGGATTACGATATATCTTATCATTCGTTGAAAGGTCGTAGAATATCCGTTAGAATATTCCATGTATTTGGATACGATATAACTAACGGAGAGATTCACAGAGAATTAGATGTTAATGCCATTTACGGAGACAGGTATATTAATTTGGCTATGCCTCACGCTTATTTTATAGGCGAATTAGGTTATTATGACGAAAATAACAGATTTATAGTATTAGCTAGAAGCAATATGATATACGCTCCGAGAGATTCTATAAGCAATATATATGACGAAGAGTGGATGGTTAATGAAGAGATAATCAAATTACTTAAATCTCCTAAAGCTTTAAGAGAAAGTTTATCTTCCGCCACGATATTCGAACTTATTGATTTAAAAAGGAATCATTTGGCAGGTTCATCTTCTTCTTTATTCAGAAGAAAAGACTAAATTATATTATTTTTATGCGGCGTTATTTATATTAATGCCGCTAAAAATAGTATATACAGAGGCGAATCTATCAAAAAAGAAAATAAATGTCTGCTTATCGTTATGGCATTTCTCCTCATCGCTATAAAAGAAACTACGCTCGAATAAACAATCGTAATAAGATATTTTATATTATTTGAAAACGAAAAATTATTAGTTATTATCCCTGCAAACATAAATAATATTGGAATAATCGGAACTATTGCGGTTATAACGGATAGTTTTTTAGGTTCTATATACGCCGTTAAAGTTATCGCTCCCGCTATTTTGTCGCTTTGAGAGAATTTTATTTCCATCAAAGCCTGCCTTATAAACATAAATATAAAAACTATGCTCGCAGAAAACAGATAGGCAAATAGTTTTTCTTTGATAATATTTCTATTAAGTATAAATATCGAACCATTCAAAAGTATTGTAACAGCAACAGATATCACTATCGCCTTAAAAGGAATAAGTTTTTTAAATAATTTAAAAAATAAAGAGTTGTCGAATTTAGGCTGTTTTTTGAAACTCATATTATATCCTAAACCGAGCAAACTTGACAATACGGTAAGCATTAATATTCCTACGCTCATTTTATGAGAAAAATAAAACATACTTACGCAACTTATAAATATAACCGACATAAAAAATAATTTATATTTATCGTAAAACATATATCTTTTTTTGTCGCTTATTCTAATTGTATAATTGCTGTATCCGTTGATTAAACTCGTATATAAATAAAAAGATGCGGTTATAATTCCTATTTGATATTGAAAACTTTGAGATAAAATATCGTAGATTGCATAAGACATTAAAAACGCCCCTACTGAAAAAAATATATATCCGTAATTTAGAAAATCAAATATCTTTGAAAAGAAAACAGAAAACGGACTCGCATATTTATCTTTAATAGTTTGCGCAACTTCTTCTATGAGCCAATCGGGAGTCGAAGCGCCTGCCATTATTCCTATATTTTTATAGCCCGACAAATCCAAATTATTTAAATCTTCTTTATATTCCACATAAAAAGAAGGTTTTATAGCCGAAGCGATTTTATATAAATTTTTCGTATTGCTGCTTTCCGAGCCGCCTATAACCAAAACGACATCGTTTCTTTTCGCTATATCCAATATCTCGTTTTGTCTCTGCTCCGTAGCCTCGCATATAGTGTCTTTAATTATTATTTCGGAGGCTCTATATTTGTCTTTTATTTTTGAAACAAAATTATAAAAAATGTCTTTTTGTAAGGTAGTTTGAGCTACTATTAAAGTTTTTTTTTCATCGCTTGGAATATTATCCAAATCGGAATCCTTATATACTACATAAACATCGTCTGCAAATCCGCATACTCCAATAATTTCGGGATGAGTAGGATTTCCTATAACTATGATTCTATATCCTAATAAATTATATTTTTTCACCAAGCCTTGAGTTTTCGCCACATATTTGCAAGTTAGATTAACTATTT
Source organism: uncultured Brachyspira sp. (assembly GCA_964604385.1). GTDB lineage: Bacteria > Spirochaetota > Brachyspiria > Brachyspirales > Brachyspiraceae > Brachyspira. The sequence goes on along the minus strand of CAZRYV010000147.1, from coordinate 718 downwards.
TTTTTGCATGTTTTGAAAGAATCTCTCTTCTCTTCGGCGATACTCCATGCGCCCTTATTATAACGGTTTTTCCGTCCAATACTGATATATCTTCTTTATCTTCGTAAGTATGGACTCCGCTGTTTTCAAGCATATCCAAAGTTTGAGGATTATGTATTAAATGTCCGTCAACATATATGTCGCCATCGCTTTTCGCCGCCTGCGAGAAGGTATTTTCAACGGCATATTTTACGCCATCGCAAAAACCCGCAAATTTGCCTATATCTATATTCATTATTTGGCTTTTATTACTTTATTTCCCTTTATACATTTTGCGCATACCAAAGCTTTTTTTACCGTTCCGTTAACTTCTATTCTTATATTTTGTAAATTAGCGTTAAAAGAGCGTTTGGTTTTTATATTTGAATGGCTCACGCTGTTTCCGTTTTGTTTACCTTTTCCGCATATTTCGCAAACTCTTGCCATAATATCCTCCGTTTTGTAAAAAATAATTTTAATTGATTTTATTAAATATATATTAAAAATTGGTTATAGTCAAGGAAAAATTCTTGTTCTTTTTTGACGAGTAATCCACTATAAAGGAAATTCTATTTTGTATGAATTACCACGCCTTCGGCTCGCAATGACGGATATATTTACTTCCTTTCCACAATCTCAATCTCCTCCGCACTCAAACCATACAAACGATACACCGCTAAATCAATCTCTCTTTCAAATT
>CAZRYV010000146.1:0-5690 GCA_964604385.1 uncultured Brachyspira sp. | reverse complement strand
AGTTTATTTTTCAAAGTTTTATTTTTAGAATATAAATCATATATAACGGCTATGGCAATTATGGCTCCTCTAATAATTTGTTGTATGTAAGAATCTACCCCAATGAGTGTCATAATATTATCCAAAAATCCTACTATAAACGCTCCTGCAATTGTTCCTTGAGCGGTTCCCAATCCACCAGAAAAACTTGTTCCTCCTATAACTGCAGCTGTTAATGCTTTTAATTCATAACTAACCGCACCATTAGGAAGTCCAACATTATTTCTTGACATAAATAATACTCCAGCAAATCCTACGAAAACGCCATTTATAACAAATACTAATATTTTTGATTTGTTAACATTAATGCCAGAAGCAATAGCGGCCTCTTCGTTACCTCCTATAGCATATAAGGCTCTGCCCAACTTCTTGTGGGTTAAAATATACCAAGTTATAATTACGAATAATATTAAAAATAAAACTGCTATTGGTATTTTTCCGGGCAAAGTTCCTTGTCCTAAAATCGTATAATTTCCTATTTGGTATATATTTTGTCCAGCGGTATATTTTAAAGCTGCTCCTCTAGCCATAGTTAACATAGCTAAAGTTGCTATAAAAGGCGGAACTTTAAATTTAGTAATCATTATAGCATTTATTAAATTACATATAACTCCCACTATAATAGCTATTAATATGGCTAAAATCATATTATTGGTGGTTTTATAGGAAGCTACTGATAATACTCCAGCCAAAGCTAGAACGCTTCCACAGGATAAATCTATCATGCCAGAAATTATAAGCATTGTAGCCCCGCATGCTAAAATTGTCGTTACTGCAAGTTGACTTGATATATTACTTAAATTAGAAAAAGTTAAGAAATTACTATTTAAAAACGAACATACAATTATCATTATAAAAAGCACAAAGTATATGCTATATTTGCTCATAATATTGCTATATAATTTTTTTATATCTAATTTCATTTGTCCTCCAATTTATTAAATTATTTTCTTATAGTTCCTGTAGCTAATTTCATTATAGTTTCTTGAGAAAATTCATCTCGATTTAACATACCTACTATGGAGCCTTTACACATAACATATATTCTATCGCACATCCCTATAAGTTCTGGTAATTCTGATGAAACAACTATTAAAGTTTTTCCTTCTTTTACCAAATCTGTCATAAGTTTATATATTTCAAATTTAGCTCCAATATCTATTCCTCTCGTAGGTTCGTCCATAATTAATATATCTGGAGCTTCCAATATCCATCTTGCCAAGAGAACTTTTTGCTGATTTCCTCCCGACAAAGTGTCTATAGAAATTTCATAAGAGGAGGTTTTAACATTCATTTTATTACAATATTTCTTTATTTCTTTATCTTCTAATTTGCTATGCCAAAATTGATTATAGAAAAACTTATTCAAACTTGCCAAAGAAACATTTTCTTTTACGCTTCTGCAAGGTATGATACCAAATCTTCTTCTATCTTCTGACAACATAGCAATACCATTATTTATACCATCATGCACTGAATTAATATTTTTTATATTGCCATTAATTTTAATTTCCCCAGAAGTATATTTATCTATTCCAAATATAGCTCTGACTAATTCCGTTCTCTTTGCTCCCATTAAACCGGCAAATCCGACTATCTCGCCCTTTCTTGCATAAAAACTGCATTTATTGAATACATTTTCTGAATATAAATCATTAACTTCAATTGACTTTTCGCCTATAGAAACATTTTCTTTAGGATAATTATTTCCTAATTTTCTGCCTACCATTAATGAAATAACTTTATCTATATCAAAATTTTTAGCATAGTCGCTTAAAACAGTTTCTCCATCCCTTAAAATTGTTATGTCGTCTGCAATTTTAAATATCTCGTCCATTTTGTGCGAAATATAAATTATGGAAGCACCTTTAGATTTTAATTCGTCTATTTTTTCGAATAACCTATCTACCTCTCTATTTGTAATTGCCGAAGTAGGCTCGTCCATAATAAATATATTAGCGTTATTTTGTATGGACTTAATAATTTCCAACATTTGAATATCTGATACCGTAAGTTCTTTTAATTTAGTAGTTGGAGAATAATTTAATCCTTCTCTTTTGAGAATGTCTGTTACCTCCATTCTAATCCTTTTCCAATTAATAGTTCCTATTGAAGTTAAATGCCAATCTCCTAAAAATAAACTTTCTTCTACTGTCATTTCGGGAACATAATTCAATTCTTGAAATATCATGGATATACCTAATTTTCTTGCTTGTATTGGATTTTTTATTTGAACGGGTTTACCATCTATTTCTATACCGCCAATATCCGCTTTATATATTCCGTTAATGATTTTCATTAGTGTCGATTTTCCAGCTCCATTTTCACCGCATAAAACATGAACAGTTCCTTTTCTTACGGCAAAGTTAATATCCTTTAAGGCTTGAACTCCTGGAAAGGATTTATATATATGAGAAACTTTTAACCTATATTCTTGCATATTTTAACTGCTTATTATTTTAATAATTAATAAATAATCGGAGACTCAAAAAATTTTATCTCCGATATTTAATTTCTTAAATAAACTATTAACTTATAGCTCCAGTTGATTTATACATTTCTATATATTCGTCAACATTATCTTTATTAACTAAAGGATTTCCTATATCTGTATCTATTTGAGTGGCTTCTTTATTTATAAGTCTATTAACCGTATCGAGTATTTTTTCGGATAAATCATAAGCATTTTGCATACAAGTAGATGTCATTTTTCCTTCTTTGATTAGTAAACATGCTTCAGCGGTTCCGTCCACGCCATAAACCAATAAATTATCAAATTTTGAATTACCTTTTACAGCTTCTAAAGCTCCAGCTGCCATGTTATCGTTCATAGATATTACCGCATCTATTCTATTATTTGCTTGTATCCAAGTTTCCATAAAACTTAAAGCTTCGTCTTTATTCCAATTGGCAAATTGCTCTCCAACTATCTTTACATCAGGGCGTTTATCAAAAAATTCTATTTTCCAACTCCTTCTTCTCTCATCCGCATGAAAGTTGCCTGCAGGTCCGTTTAGAACAACTACATTAGCATTATGAGGAATTTGTTCTAAAGCAGCTATTGCATTTACAGCAGCTTGTTTATAAGGATCGGCATCTACCGAAGATGCGCCTTCGATTCCCGCTATTCTAGCGTTAGTTGTTATGCAAATTATTCCAGCTTGCACAACTTTTTCGGCATAAGGTCTTTGCGCCTCTCCATTGTTAGGCTGTATTATAATGACATCATATTTATTTATGATAGCGTTTTCAATCAAACTATTTTCAACATCGTCATTGCCTTGTCCATCAAAAATATCCACAATAATATGGGGATATTTTTTAGCTTCTTCTTTTATAGAATTAGCAAGCCATGCAGCAAAAGAATCTGCTTGAGCTCTAGCTATATAAGCTACTCTTATTTTTCTCGCAGAGCCATCTGAAGAACTCATTTCCTCTGTTTTATTGCAACCATACATTAATTGTAATGATAGGCACATTAAAACTAATAATAACTTTTTTACCATAATGTATCTCCTATTTTTTAATTTATTATCAAATAAAAATTATTTAATAATCAAAAACAAATATAAATAAAACCAAATTACATTTTAATAACAGTCTTTACTATATTGGCTTTATCTTTAACGCTATCGTCCATTGCCTTTTGCAAATCTTTAAAATCGTATGTATTTGTGACGATATTTTTAATATTTATAGCTCCGCTCTCAACGGCGTCTATAGATAAAGGAAATATATGCCGATATCTGAATACTGTTTTAAAAGTCAATTCTTTATCTAAAGACATGCCGACATTCATATTAATCATACCCGTTTTACTGTATCCTACAAAAACTATGGTAGAGCCTTTTTTGGCAAATTCTATAGCTTGATTTGCAATGCTTTCTACTCCAGCGGTTTCTATAGTTAAATCGCTTCCTTTTCCATTGGTATATTCATAAGCCTTTTTTACAACATTCTCTTTAGAAGCGTCTATAACTCCCGTAGCTCCCAATTCTAAAGCTTTATCCAATCGTTTTTTAATTACATCTATAACATAAACTTTTGAAATTCCGCAAGCCTTTAAAGAAAGCATCGAACATAAACCTATGCATCCTGCTCCCGTTACAAAAGCTATTTGTCCTATTTTGGCATTTCCTTGCATAGTGGCATGCATACCTACTGATAGAGGTTCTATTAAAGCGCCTTCCATAGTCGATAATTTATTGGGCAATTTAAATGATAAATTTTCGGGATGCGCCACATATTCTTGAAATACTCCGTCTATTGGAGGCGTGGCGAAAAATATTACATCCTTGCATAAATTATATTTCCCCATTCTGCAAAATTCACATTCTCCGCAAGTTTTTCCCGGTTCTAATGCAACTCTGTCGCCAATTTTTAATTCTTTAACTTTATTTCCAATTTCTACGATAATTCCGCTGCATTCATGTCCTAAAACGAAAGGAGTTTTAACTATAAAATTTCCTATAGCGCCATGTTCGTAGTAATGCAAATCTGAACCACAAATTCCAACATATTCGAGCTTTACCAAAACCTCATTGTCTTTAGGTTTAGGTATTTGTCTTTCCGTAAATTCAATTTTATTCAAAGCGGTCATAATAGCCGTTTTCATTGTTCCTTCCATAAGAAATCACATCTCCATAATATAAACAAATTTTATTAAATACTTTTATTAAAGTATTTATATTAATTAGTATAATACATTAAATATTATTTGTCAAGTGTTTTTAAGAATTTTTTTAAAAAAATTCAATAAATTTTTGAAATATTTATATTAGATATCTAAATTACATAGTTTTTTATATTTTATTTTATATTTTATCGATAAAAGAGTATATATGCTGTAAAGCTGCACCTAATGCGGCGGCTTCAAAATGATGTTTACATACTTTTACATAATTACCGTTAGTTTCAAAAGTATTTAATTTGGCGACTTTTTCTCTAAAATCATCAATATATTTTTCAAAATAACCGCCTACATAACCTCCGATTATTATATCGCAATCGAAAGCCATTCTTAAATTATTAACCGCTATCGACAAATAATATAAATAATCGTCCCAGACTTTTAAAAAATATTTATTTTTAGAGTCGAGTTCTTTGAAAAAATCTCCAAGTTTCCCGTTTGTTAAATCTGAAAGTAAATTAGCCTTGCAGTAAGAATCTAAACAGCCAATTTTACCGCAATAACATTTAATGCCGTTTGGAACTATACACATATGCCCGAATTCTCCGCTTCTTATATTGTCGCCATTATATAATTGTTTTGAAAAAATAATCGCTCCGCCCACGCTATTGCTTAAAGATAAATAGAGAGAATTATTTTCTATATATCTAGCTTCGGCAAACCCAGCGGCATTAGCATCGTTAATAAATATGCATTCGAACGGTATATATTTTGTAAAATCGGTATATGGAACTTTATCGAATCCTAACACATAAGAGTTGGCTATATCGGTTCCTGATTTGTCTATTATGCCGGGAATTGATACGCCCGCTCCTATAATTTTATTTCTATCGATTCCTTCTACAAAATCGTTAATTGATTTATTAAACCATAAAAAATAATTGTTATCATAAGAAAAACTATTTTTTAATCTTATATGTTTTACTACTTTTCCCGAGAGGTCGACTAAAAACAAACTTAC
>CAZRYV010000145.1:0-5774 GCA_964604385.1 uncultured Brachyspira sp. | reverse complement strand
AAATAATTAAACACACTTTAACGGGCGGAGTTTTGGCTTCGTCCGTTATTTTTTTCTTCGTCTGCAAAATAAATATTAATTTTATTTTTATAATTGTAAATTAAAACAATATTCCAATAGCAAGTCTCGGCAAAGGAATAAACCTAAATATATGCGAATATGAAACTCCAATATCAAGTAAAGATATATCTATAAAAGGACGCACTCCGCTTGTAATTCCGAGCTTTCTTGAAATATCTATTCTAAATCCCATTTCCGAAGCGGCATAAAAATCGACTAAATTGGAATTTTTTTTAACGGTTATTTTGCTATCAATTGTGGTTTCGTTTCCTTTAGTCGCAAAAATTGTAAAACCTATTTTAGGAAGCAGGAAAAAACCCGAAGCTCTGTCTTTTTTATTAAAATAGAATCTTAAACCTACAGAAAATGGAAAAGCGTAAGTTCCGCCGAAATATTCTTCTGTTGAATTTTTATAATAGGTATTTAAAACATAAAGTCCAAAAGTCGCATCCAAATCTACTTTTTCCGAAAGCCTATAGGTATAAATAAGCCGAAGTCCAAATTTTCCTTCCAAAGTTTGCCTAGAATCTTTAGGCTGCTTAAAAATCAAATTAACTAGTAACGGAGCGTTGAGCGTGGCGAATATCGTAGTTCCAAAATCTATGCCAACCGAATGCCTGTGAGATTTTATTCCATTTTCTAAATCATTTTCGTTTGAAATTATCGGCGATAAATTTGAAGACGGTTCTTCGTTTAAAGGAGTTGCATCAATAGGAATTATGTCTATCAAAGAATAATCCATTATAAAGTTATGGTAAGTTTCGTTTGTTCCGTTATTTTCGCCGTATTCTATATTTTCTACCTCATTATTATTATTTATATTGTCCGTTTCTATATTTTCTGTATTTATATTATTTATATTCTCAATGCCGCTTGAATTAGATTGGGCGAATAAAATTCCGTTTAATAAAATCAAAATAAATAATACAATCTTTACCATAAATACATCCGTCAATTAAAATCTTATCGTAACTCCAAATCTTGGAAATATGGATATTTTCAAAGAAGTTACGATATTTACCCAATTCGGAAATGTTTCCCAAGACGGGAACACGGAATTAACGCTAAACAAACCGCTTCCAAAAAGTCCGATTCCTTCCACGACATCGCCGTAAATTCTATCGTTTGCCGAACGAATATAATAACCTATTTCAAATAAAGAAAAATCTATATAAGGCTTAACTCTCCAATTTTTATTCGGAAACAAATCTATATTCCATCCCAATTCGTAGGAAAGATAAACTGTAGGGCTTTTAGTCGTTCTTTTGGTTTTTATTCCCGTAATTCCGTTAAATGTTTCAACATTATAAACTACCGTATCCAATCCTATTCTTAAAGTATTTACCATTTTATGAGTTTTTCCCGAAAAGAATTTAAATCCTATATTAATCGGAATATAAACGAAAGACGCTTTAAATGTCGTATCCGCTCCGATAATTCCTTTATACTTCGATATGTCGCTGCCTAATTTGTCTATTAAATTTCCGATTCTGTCTTTTGGTATTTTTAGAGAATACGAAACCGACTGAACGCCTATTCCAAATTCGATTCCAATTTTTCTGTTAAATAAAAAAGTATAGGAAATGTTCGGAATATACCAAAAACTTCCTTTTATATTCACATAATCCAAAATCTCTTTAATGCCAACATCTTCGTAAATTTTAATATCGTTAATATTGATTTGCGCTAAATTTGCAAAAGTGTTTATATTATTAACCAAACTATTTGCGAAATTTGGAAATATAGCCGAATGTCTCGGAAGCAAATTAACGCTTATTAATTGTCTCTCTTTTGAAAAATTATTCGTTAAAAAATTGCTGATAAAGGCATCATTTTCGGAAAAATTAGTTAAGGTAGTTTGAGAAAATGCCGTTAAATATAAAAAGAAATTTATAATTATAATAAAAGCTATTTTTAAAATAAAATCGTTTTTCATTTTCGCGCCTTGTATATAGCCTCAATTCATACTTAATTATAATTTAATTTTAAAAAAAATATATCATTATTATATTTCGGCATAAACGGGCTTAAAAATTAATCTGTAAATATATGTAAAAATATAAATTAAAATAATAAAGTGTTGACTTATATATATTATTCTATATTATTAACATATAAAATAATTAAGGATTTAAAATTTTTTATGGCGGATACGAGAGAAAAAGAAGAAATAGAAAATAATAAAAATAATAATAGAGAAAACGCTGACGAAAATACGCTTTCAATATTGGAAGACAAACTCCCTTCGAGGTTAATAATAATTCCCGTAATGGGCAAACCTTTATTTCCCGGATTATACGCTCCGTTTCCAATACCACCGATTTACGCAGCTTCCGTAAACAAAGCGATAGAAGAATCGAACGGATTTTTGGGACTTAATTTATTTATAGCCGATAATCCGAGAGAAGACGCGAGAGTTTATCCCGATGATATATACAAAGTTGGAGTAGTGGTGAAAATATTTAAAAAATTGAATCTTCCGGACGGAGGACTTAATTTACTTATTAATTCGATAAGAAGATTTAAGATAATAAGATTTATAAATACGGAATCCATTTTGAGAGTGGAACCTTTATATATGCCCGACATTAGCAATTATTCGAATAAGGAAGACGAGAATGAAATTAAAGCGTATACGAGAGCATTACTTTCGGAAGTAAAAGCTTTAAGCGAAAATAATCCGTTGTTTACAGAAGAGATGCGGCTTACTATGATTAATGTTGACGACCCCGGACGATTAGCCGATTTTGTCACATCTATGATAAATGTGGAAAGAGCGAGTCAACAGGAAATATTGGAAACATTCGAGGTTAGAGATAGACTCGAAAAAGTTCTTCTGCTTTTGCAAAAAGAAAGAGAGATTACAAAAATACAGCAAAAAATTCAGGGGAGCATAAATTCTAAAGTTCAAAAACAACAGAGAGATTATTTTTTAAAAGAGCAATTAAAAGAGATAAAAAAAGAATTAGGATACGACACCGACCCTAAACAGAAAGATATTGAAAAGTATAAAAAGATTCTTAAAAATCTTAAAGTTGTAGACGAAGTAAAAGAAAGAATGGAACAGGAAATAGAAAAAATATCTTCTATAGATAATCATTCTCCGGAGTATACGGTTTCTAAAAATTATTTGGATACTTTATTTTCGCTTCCTTGGAACGAAGAAGCTAAAGAGCGAAAAGATATAAACAAAAGTAAAAAAATCTTGGACAGAGACCATTACGGACTTGAAGATGTAAAGGAAAGAATATACGAGTTTTTAGCCGTTCGTAAATTAAACCCGAATAAAAAATCTTCTATACTTTGTTTTGTGGGACCTCCGGGAGTTGGAAAAACTTCGATAGGCAAAAGCATAGCGGAAGCGTTGGAAAGACCGTTTTTTAGATTTTCATTGGGCGGTATGAGAGACGAAGCGGAAATTAAAGGACATAGAAGAACTTATATAGGAGCTATGCCGGGAAAAATAATAGAGGCTTTAAAAATAGTTAAAGTAAAAAATCCCGTTTTGATGCTTGACGAAATAGATAAACTTGGAACGAGTTATCAAGGCGACCCTTCTAGCGCATTGCTTGAAGTTTTGGACCCCGAGCAGAATTCGGCTTTCAGGGACCATTATTTGGATTTGCCTTTCGATTTGTCTAATATACTTTTTATAACGACTTCTAATACTCTCGATACCATTCCGTCTCCTTTGCTTGATAGAATGGAGATTATAAGGCTTTCGGGTTATATAATGGAAGAGAAATTAAAAATAGCTTCAAAATATATTATTCCAAGACAAATAAAATCTCATGGACTAAATGCAAAAAATATAAAATTTACAAACAGAGCTATAGAATATATCATAAACGGATATGCGCGCGAGGCAGGAGTTCGTAATTTTGAAAGAAGAATAGAAAGAATATGCAGAAAAATCGCTTCGAATATAGTTGAAAAAGATAAAAAAAATTACAATATAAACATAGATTTCAAAGATGTAGAAAAATATTTAAAGAAACCGATATTTACTAACGATTTGACGGAAAGAGCGATTAAACCGGGAAATTCTATAGGGCTTGCTTGGACTTCTATGGGAGGAGCGACTTTAACTATAGAATCGATAAAAGTGGCAGAGAAAAAAGACGGCGGTTCTATAAATATGACGGGACAGCTTGGCGAGGTTATGACGGAAAGCGTTCAGATAGCCTATAGTTATGTCAGAAGCGTAGGCAAAAATTACGGAGTTTCGGAAGATTATTTTTCGGATGCTATTATACATTTGCATGTTCCCGAAGGCGCTACTCCAAAGGACGGTCCTTCAGCCGGCATAACTATGGCTACGGCTTTATTATCTTTGGCTATGAATAAAGTTATACGAAACGACACGGCAATGACGGGAGAACTTTCGCTAAACGGAAAAGTGCTTCCTATAGGCGGATTAAAAGAAAAAACCATTGCAGCAAAGAGACTTGGATTTATAAAACATATTATAATTCCTTTTGAAAATAAAAGAGATTTGGACGAAATACCCGATAAAGTTAAAAAAGGTTTGACTTTTCATTTGGTAAAACAAGTGGAAGAGGTATTTGATTTTATGTTTAAGATTGATAAATCCAAAAAATCGATTAAGTCAAATAAATCGAATAAAAAAATTAAAATTAAGTAAAAAAGAAAAAATTAAAAGTAATAAATAAATTGCTTCGGTATTTTTAATATTTTCAATGCGTTTTTATAATTTTTTGCAATTACGAAATATTTGAAATGCTTGAAGCAGTTTACTTTGACGCCGCTTTTTTCAATACTTCTTCAATTCTACTATTTGCCGCCCAATCTAAAGCAGTTTTATTTTCAATATCTTTAATATTAATATCCGCTCCGTTTTTTACTAAATACTCTACTGTTTCTAAATTTCCCCATTTTGAAGCGTATATTAAAGCGGTAGAATCGTCATTATCTTTAGCGTTAATATCCGCACCATTCTCTATCAAATATTTTATAATTTCTAAATTTCCATACATCGAAGCTGTCATTAAAGCGGTAGAACCGTCTTCATTTTTTACATTAATATCCGCTCCTTTTTCCAATAAATATTTAATCATTTCCAAATTTCCATATTCAATCGAAGCCGAAGATAAAGCCGTCATACCTAAATAACCTACGGAATTAATATTTAGATTCCCTTGTTCCAATAGATACTCAAATATTTCCAAATTTTTAGTTATCGTTAAAACTTCCGCGTCAACGGATGCGCCATTTTCTACTAAATATTTTACTATTTCTAAACGCCCTTCATCCGAAGCGTATTTTAAAGCAGTCCAACCGTATTCGTTTTCGGCATTAACATCCGCTTTTTTGTCTTCTATCAAATACTTCGCTATTTCGTAATTACCTAAATATGACGCATACATTAGCGGCGTCATTGACACTTGAAGTTCCATATCGTTGCCAACTTCCGCTTCGATAATATCGTTAACATTTATATCGCCTCCTTCAAATATAGAAGTTAATTCGCTAATATCGTTATTTTCTATGGCTTTAATTATTTTTTCATTTTGAATATCGTTTGCGGAAACTTCGGAATTTTGTTTTGCATTCAAGTTTTCTCCGCAAGATGCCATGCTAAAAATTAGAATAATTGTTATTATTATTTTATACATTTTTATTTCCTAAATTTAAAATTAAACAAAAATCATTATATATTAGATTATAAATTAAAACAAGATTTTTTAATAACA
>CAZRYV010000144.1:0-5785 GCA_964604385.1 uncultured Brachyspira sp. | reverse complement strand
AAAGGCATCGTATTTAATGCGGTGTCTTTTTTATTCTCAAATTTTTTATTAAATTTTTTGTTAAATAAAGATTTGTATTTTATATTGATTTTTTTGATTTATAAATTATTATATATAAATTAAATAATTATAGTAAGTTATATAAATGAATTTTAAAAAATTGAATATTATAATTGCATTTTTTTTATGCTTTAATTTCGTATATGCAAATATAAATTCGCTTTTTAATATAAATTTACGCGACACTAAAATTTTTGATATCAATAATAAATCTTCTACAAATTCTGCGTTAACCAACAGAATACATGAACTTTATATAGAACAAACGGCTTGGGGAGGTTATAATCCGCTTAAATTCAACGCCGAAACTAAATTATATTATAGAATGTCTTTATATAAGGGCAGAAACGGTTTTTTATGGGACGGAAACAAGGCGGAATTTGGAATTGAAAATAATTTTTCATTGTCGTCCGATATGGTTGGCGCTTTTACCGACATAAGACCTTTATCGTTTTTTGGAATAAGAGCTTCGGCATATTTTATAATTATGTATGATATTATGAATTTCGGTTATGCGGGATTTAATACAAATAAAGATGTCGACTATTCTTCAAAGGCTTTATCCGATATGCAAAAATACGATGCGTTTGGTTTTATGTTTAATGTCTCGCCGTATTTTGTTTTTAAATTTCCTAGTTTGGTGATAATAAATAATTTTAGTCTTAATTTTGTTTATATGGGCGATAGAAATTATTATTATGACCCGAGAACCGCAATACTTCATAAACAGAGCGAATTTGAAATTATGGACGAAGTTTTTATGCTTGCAAATATTAATCCCGTATATTTGGGAGGATATTACGGTTTAACTTATCTTCTTAATTCAAAAATAATGACTCATAAATTAGGCATTGCGGGAATAGTTTATTTTAATTTTTTGCAAAACAGATTGAAATTGAATGTTCTTTTCTCGGGAGGATTGCATGTGGGACTTCCGAATTACAATAGCAAAACTTTTATAGAAGCGAAAGCGTCTTTAGTTTATAAAATAATATAAAATAATATAGAATAATATAAAATAATTTGTATGGATTTTTTATGATAAAAAGAAAATTAATGCCCGATAAATATTTACTTATAATATATATAGCTTTATTAATAGTCGGACTCTTGGCGATATACGGAGCGCAAATCATTCATGAACCAAGCGGACAATATTTTGAAAATCATTTGCATTTACTTATATTTATGATTGTTATAACGGCGTTTATTTTGATATTGCCCGACTTTTTTAATTTGCTTGACGCTATAGTTCCTTTGCTGCTTATCGGAACTTTATTATTATTGATAGCGGTTTTAATATTTGGAATAACCGTTCCCGGAAGTTATGCGAAAAGATGGCTTTTAATCGCATCAAGTTTTACGATTCAACCGTCAGAGATAGCGAAAATAACTACCACGATATATTTGGCGAGCGTTTTGAGTAAAAAAGGAGAAAAACTTTTTGATTTCAAAAAAGGATTATTTCCTCCTCTTTCAATTTTACTTGTTATTTCCATTCTTATATTATTCGAACCGGATTCTGGAACGGCATTATTATTTGCAATGGTAGGTTTTTCAATATTTTCTTATGCGGGAATTCCAAATAAAACTTTAATAATATCCGCAATATTTCTTTTGGCTTTATTCGTAATTTTTGTATTTAATGTTCCTTACATGAAAAATAGAGTGAACGCTTATCTTTACCCTCAAAATCAATCGGAAGAGGATGTTTATCAAATAAGACGAGCAAAATTGGCTTTTAATTATGGCGGTTTGTCAGGTATTCCCGATGAAAATATATTGGAAGTAAGCACGCATTTGCCTGCCGCTTTAACCGATTTTATATTCGCATCGGTTTCTCAAAGATACGGTTTTATCGGAGATATAATAATACTTCTTCTGTTTTTTTCGTTTACAATAAGAGGATTTATAATATCGTCTCGGACAAAGGATTTATTTTTGAAGAATCTTTCTTTCGGAATTACTATATTTATAAGTTTGCAGGCATATTTAAATATTATGGTTTCCACTCTCATAATTCCAACTACAGGTATGCCTCTTCCAATAATAAGCTACGGAAGAAACGCTTTGGCTATAAATATGATTATGTTTGCGCTTTTACTTAAAATAACTCAAAGGAGAGAAGAATGAATATAATATTATGCGGCGGCGGAACTGCTGGACATATAACGCCAGCTATTTCAATATATGACTTTTTAAAAAAATCAAGCCATAGTCCAAGGCTGGTTGTGGCGGCTAAAGATTATGCCCTTATTCCTAATAATTACAATTTTAATAGCATCGATATAAACGCTCCGGGAAACATATTAAAAAATATGGCTTTTATATTGAGATTTATTCCCGCTCTGATAAAGGCGAACGACATAATAAAAAAACATAATCCCGTTTGCGTAATAGGAATGGGAGGATATGTTTCGCTTCCCGTTTTGTATATGGCGAAAAAAAAGAATATCCCGATTTTTTTATGCGAGCAGAATTCTATTCCGGGAAAAGTAAACAGAATATTTTATAAATATGCAAAATGTTGTTATTTAACTTTTAGCAAAAGTTTGGAATATATGCCAAAAGGAAAAGTTTTTGGAAATCCTGTTAGAGAAGATTTTTTTATAGTCGGTAGAACGGGCGCTAGAAATGTGATGAGATTAAAAGAAAACGAAAAATTGCTCGTAATTATGGGAGGCTCTCAAGGGGCTTTAAAATTAAACGAATTATTTTTTGAATGCATTAAATCTATTCAAGCGGAAGTGGATAATTTGCGTATAGTTTGGCTTGCGGGACCAAAATGGGCGAATCAAATGACTGAAAAAGTGAACGAGGCAAAAATAAATAATGTAACCGTTCACAGCTATTACAGAGATATGCCGACTTTAATGCATGCGGCGGATTTTATGGTATCGAGAGCGGGAAGCAGTTCAATAAGCGAAATATTGGCGGTTAATGTTCCTTCAATTTTAATTCCTTTTCCGTATGCGGCGGATAATCATCAATATTATAATGCTTTGGATTTGTCTAATAAGGATATGGCGTATTTAATAGAGGAAGAGGAATTAGATAAAGAAAAATTAAGCAATATCATAATAAAGAATTTGAATAATAAAGAAAGATTGGAAACTATGCGAAATAATATTAAAAGAAATTTTACGGCTAGAGCGGTTTCTTCAATAGTCGCCGACATTATCGATAAATTGGAAATGGAAAAAATCGCAAAATAAATTTATAAATCATACTAAATCGAATAGGATATATTTTAGAATGTTTACGATGTTTAAAAGAAAAAAAGAAAAAATTCATTTTGTGGGAATAGGCGGAATAGGAATGAGCGCTATAGCGAGCGTCCTTAACGCTATGGGTTATGCGATTACGGGAAGTGATTTGTCGAAAACGGATAAAACCAAATCTTTGGAAGAAGTCGGAATAAAGGTTTATTACGGACATAGGGCGAGCAATATCGAAGACGACATTATAGCCGTAGTAACTTCGTCAGCGATAAGCCCTACCAACGAAGAGATAGTGGAGGCTAAAAGAAAAAAGATTATGGTTATATCGAGAGGCGAAATGCTTGCAGAACTTATGCGTTTAAAATACGGAATAGCGATTTCAGGCTCTCATGGAAAAACCACCACGACATCTTTAATAAGTCAAATAATGGTATATGCAAAACTTAATCCCGTTTGTATAATCGGCGGAAATCATTTTAATCTTAAGAGCAATGCTTTATGCGAAGATTTAAACAGCGAATATATGGTTTGCGAGGCGGATGAGAGCGATGGAAGTTTTTTAAGATTATCTCCCGTTATCAATGTGGTTACCAATATAGACAACGACCATTTGGATTATTATAAAAATGTGGAAAATTTGAGAGTTGCATTTTTGGAATTTATAAATAAAGTTCCTTTTTACGGATTTTCTTTTTTATGCTTCGAAGATGAAACCGTTAAAGATTTATCAAAAAGCGCCGCTAAAAAATATTATTCTTACGGATTTTCAAAAGAATACGATTTTTATGTAGACAAAAAATCTATCAAAATTAAAAATAACATTACATATTTTAAAGCGTATTATAAAAATAAATCTTTGGGAGAATTTGAAATTCCTTTAATAGGCAATCATAATATTTTAAATTCTCTCGCTTCAATAGGAGTTTGCCATCGTTTGGATATAGATATTAAAACTATAAAAAACGGACTTAAAACCTTTGAAGGAGTGGGAAGAAGATTAAATAAATTATACGATAAGGAAATAATTATATTTGACGATTACGCTCATCATCCAACCGAAATAAAGGCTACTCTCTCTTCGGTTAGAGCGGCGTATAAAAATAGAAGAATAATCGCAATATTTCAACCTCATAGATATAGCAGAACGGAATTATTATTAAATTATTTTAAAGACGCTTTTAAAGATGTGGATAATTTAATAATAACGGATATTTATGCGGCGGGAGAGAGCGCAATATCGGGAATAAGCGGAGAGACAATTTACGATATGGTAAAGAACGATAATGTAAAATATATAAAAAATATAGATAACATAATTTTAGAATTGGATAAAATGAAAAAAAAGGGAGATATAATTTTAACTCTTGGAGCGGGAAATATATCAAAAATTAGTAACGAATATGCAAAAAAATTATCGAATTCTTAAAAAATATTGAAACTTTATAAAAATTTCTTATAATTTTTCATAATTTTCTATTGTAAATGCAAATTAGCATACCAAATAAATTTATTAATAAAATATTCGATAATAATTTATATATTTATTTAAAACAGGAAGTTTTCATGAATTTTAATATCGTTAAATCGGATTATGATTACGATTATGTTTATTTTTTACTTGACGAGTTCAGCGATTATTTACATACATTAAATTATGCCGCTTTTACTATAAATAGTTATAATAAAGATTTGAAAGAATATATAAGATTTTTAAAGAAAAAAAATATCGCCTTTGAGAATGCGAATCATTATTCTGTTAGGGATTATTTGGGATTTCTACAAAAGAAAAAATTAACCAACGCCACGATATCGAGACATTTGTCTTCGATAAGAAAATTTTATAAATATCTTTTAAGAAACGGATATTCAAACGAAGCAAGAATAGTAAATATGAGAAGTCCGAAAAGGGAAGAGCATGTCGCGAGATTTTTAACGCTTTCGGATATAGAGAGAGTTCTTAATATAAAGGACGGAGAAAGGTTTACATTAATCAGGGATAAAATGATGGCTTTATTTATGTATACGATAGGTTTGAGAGTTTCCGAACTTGCGTCTATAAAATTAAGTATGATAAAAAAAGGCGATAAAAATTTAAGAATATTTGGAAAAGGTTCAAAATACAGGGATGTTCCTTTGCTCCCGATTATCTACAATAATTGGGATAAATATATGAGAGCGAGAAAAATTATAGAAATAGAAAATAATATAAAGAGCGATTTTCTTTTTATTAACAGATTCGGAAAACCGATAAGCGATAGAAGTATAAGAGCCTCGATGAAAAGATTAATGAGGAATTCCCATATAGCGATAGATTTTTCGCCTCATACTTTAAGGCATACTTTTGCCACTCATCTTCTTAATAATGATGCCGAAATCAGAGGAGTGCAGGAATTGTTGGGACATGAAAGCATATCGACTACTCAAAGATATACTCATGTGACAAACGCTAGACTATTCGAGGTTTATAATAAATTTCATCCTCATTCGAAGCATTAATAAATTTG
>CAZRYV010000143.1:0-5789 GCA_964604385.1 uncultured Brachyspira sp. | reverse complement strand
TAATTTATAGGGTTTAATTCAAATGAAAGTTTTAAAAGGTTTTATAGTCGGCGCTTCTATGCTCGTTCCCGGTTTTAGCGGAGGAACTATGGCAATGATACTCGGAATATACGACAAATTAATCTCTTCTTTGAGCGGAATTTTAAGTTTCTCAAAAAACGAGAATTATTTTATTAAAAATAAATCAAATTTTTTAACTATAATTTTATTTTCAATAGGCGCTTTGCTCGGGATGATTATAGCGGCAAAACCATTGTCTATTATAATAGAAAAATTTTTTACAATATCATGTTTCTTTTTTATGGGTGCGGCTTTGGGCGGATTTAATACGGTTTATAATAAAACCAAATCTTATAAATTTAATTTTATAAGCGTAATATATATTATACTTGGAGCTGCTTTGGTATATTTAATATCTATGATACCCGAAGGTTTTTTCAGCGATTCGGAAAATAACAGAAGCAAAAATTTTACTTATTTTATACTTGTAGTTGCGGGATTTATTTCGGCTATAGCTTTGATTCTTCCCGGTATCAGCGTTTCGTATATGTTTTTATTGCTTGGAATTTATAAAGAAACCATAAACGCAGTTCAAAGTTTTTATATTCCTTATCTTATACCTCTCGCTTTCGGTTTAATTTTAGGAATAGTCTTAACCACAAAAATATTGGAATATTGGATGGAGCATCATGTTAAATCTTCTTATTTGATTATATCGGGATTCGTTTTGGGTTCCATTATGCAAGTTTTTCCCGGTTTGCCAAAAAGTTTTGCAGAATGGATATTATGTCCTTTGCTTTTTTTGTCGGCTTATTTGCTTATAAGACTTTTGCAGAGATTCGACCCTGACGCTAGACAATAAAAAATAATTAATATAACGAATATTTAGGAAATAAATCTATTTTTCAAGTTTTACAAGAATTTTATTTTTATTTGTATCGGAAATTCCCGAATGAGAAATATTATATATCATTCTTTTCTTTATTTTATTTACCTGACTTATATCGTCATATTTATAAATTATATCCAATATTTCGTTGGTTATGTCGATTATATATTCGTTCGATTTTCTAGAGCATAATCTCGTATATATCTTTAAAATATAATTTGCAAAATATTTTATTAATTTTATATCGTTTAATAAAACCGCTTTTTTTAAATGCGAAGAATATATTTTAAGAGCTTCTATATTATTTTCTTTAATATATTTGTCTA
Organism: uncultured Brachyspira sp.; assembly: GCA_964604385.1. Classification (GTDB taxonomy): domain Bacteria; phylum Spirochaetota; class Brachyspiria; order Brachyspirales; family Brachyspiraceae; genus Brachyspira. Next base: position 4,574 of record CAZRYV010000143.1, on the reverse strand, counting down.
AAAATATTGAAAATCTTTTTATATAATCGGCGCTTTTATTTTTCAACTCGGCGCAGATTTCTTTAATGTTGCTTATATGAACGGAATATTTTAAATTCAGTTTTATATTTCCTTCTTTAGAGTCGCCGAATATTAGATAATCTTTAGAATAATTTACGGGATTATTTAATTTTAATCTTACGCTTTCGATATATTTTACTTTTAAATAATTATTATTTTGATTATTATTTTTAGCTTTTGATTTTTTAGTATCTACAATAAATAAATATTCTATGTTTTTATTTTTATTGACTATCGACCTTTTCGCTCCTCTATATTTTACATACTCCGAAGTCGCTATTTTCAAATTGCCTTTGCTTTCGAGTATCGAAATTAAATCGTCAAATTCTATTATTCCATCAGTAGAATAACTCATAACTATGTGTTTTGCGTTTATATTATTTAGCAAATTAATAAGCGAAGTTTTTGCAGTTTTTTTATAACAATAATCGGATTTTGTTTTTATCCAATCTTTTCTGATTCCGCTTTTGTCGGTTTTTTTGCCATCTATATATATTTCTTTATTTATCTTCGGTTTATCCCATAAAGCGATTGTATTAAGCAAATGATAATTGCTTCCGTATTGATGCTGATTGTAAGGCGGGTCTAAATAAACCAAATCGAATTTTTTATCCTTATTTTTTATCGCAAATTCGTTCGCATCGAGCATACTGACATGCCCTCTTTTGCCGCAATATAAAGGAAGTTCTTTTAAAGATATAGGATTTAATATTCTGCTTAAAGCGTCTTTGTTTCTTCCGCCGAAACCTAAATGAAAAGCCTTAAATACTCCCGATGTATTCGTATGAGTGGCAGCTTCGTATATTAAAGAAGCTATTAAATAAAAATATTCTTTTTTGTTTATAGCTTTATTTTTGTAAAGTTCTTCTATATTATGCCTTATGATATCTATTTTAGTTCCGTTGTATTGAGTATAAAATAATCTTTCGTTTTTCAAATCGGGATTATAATCGTTTTGCGGAGAATAATATTTGGAAATATATCTGTCCGTATTTTTTATTTTGCAAATATTGTTAATCGTTTCTATTGTATTATGAAGTCCGCCTGTATGAATAAACATATTTTTTGTTTCTTCGATATTAATATGTATATGAGCGTAATTTAAAATATAAGAATAATATTCCCAATCGTTGGAATAAACTTCAAGATTTAAAGTTTTTAATAATCTTGATACGCTTCCGCTTCCCGCGAATAAATCCAAAGCGGTTTTTATATTTTTGTCTTCTTCCAAAATATCCAAAAAAATATTTTCTATAAACGGGAGCAGTCTTCTTTTGTTTCCTATATATGCGATTATATTTTCTTTAAGATATTTATCTTTTATGTCGGTATTATTAGTTATCATAATTTAATTAACATAATTTAGTTTACATAATTATATTAACATAATATTTGAAAAATATCAATCGTTATTATTTTTTGCATTATTATTAAATTAAAAAAATTATTTTTTCTTAAAGAAATATACTTTCCGTTATATTCGGGAGAAGTTTATATATTGAAATTCCAATTTTATTTTCAAAATATTTCTTTATTTCAAATATTCTTTTCCATCTTAAAGCGCTATGCTTAAAAGTTCCGTATCTTATCGCCACATCTATAAATCTTTTTTCTAAAATACAAAATCCCGTAGTCATAGCGAGAGAATCGCATAATTGAACGAGTAAATCGTAATCGTCATATTTTGCATTTTTTATAAATTCTTTCATGAAATTATAATCTTCTTCGTTTATATCGAATTCTCCTATAGCGGTTTCAATATCTTGTATCATGAAAGCATGACTTATGCATATTTGAGCCAATTTTTCCCAACCGTAATTTATACAATATTTATAACCGTCTATTAAATGTCTTTCGGAAGTTATACCCGCATATCTGCCTATATCATGTAAAAGTCCGTATATGTAGGCTTTTTCTTCGTCCAAATTTTCGCATCTTTCGGCTATTATTTTGCAAGCTTTTGCGACATATTTTGAATGTTTTACCCAATCGGTTGGATTTAATTTATAAGCCTTATTTAATTCGTATTCGGCTCTCTCTACATTTAGAATATTATTATTTAAATTAAGCATAAAATAATTTTAATTTTATTCGATAAAAAATCAATATAAATGTTTTTGATATAGATAATAATTAAAATAAAAAAATAAAATAATTTAAAAATTAGTTAAAAAATAAAAAAATGTTTGCTTTTATTTGTAAATGAATTATAATCTAAATTAAAAATACAAGGATTGTCTATGTCAAAAGAATCTTATAAAGAAAGAATGGAAAAATCTATTAATAGTTTGCAAAGCGATTTAAAGGGAATAAGAACGGGTAGGGCTAACGCTTCCATATTGGACGGCATAAAAGTTGAAGCTTACGGAAGCAACATGCCTTTGAAACAAGTCGGCAATGTTTCTACTCCCGATGCAAAAACTATTATGATTCAGCCTTTCGATAAAAGTTTGGTAGGCAATATTGAAAAAGCTATATTAAAATCGGATTTGGGATTCAATCCGTTTAACGAAGCGGGAAATATCAGAATAATAGTTCCCGAACTTACAAAAGAAAGAAGAGAAGAGTTAAAAAAAGGCGTTAGACATAGAGGAGAAGAAGCTAAAATATCAATCCGCAATATCAGAAGAGACGAAAACGACAAAATAAAGAAAGAATTAAAAGATAAAAATATAACGGAAGACGAATCAAAAAATCAAGAGAAAAAAATACAAAATGAAACCGATTCATATATAAAAAAAATTGACGAATTAATAACATCCAAAGAAAAAGAATTAGACGCTATATGATAAACGAGAATATCCCAAAACATGTGGCTATAATAATGGACGGAAACGGAAGATGGGCAAAGGCTCGTAATAAAAGCAGAAGTTACGGACACAGAAGCGGAAGCGAAAATGTGATAAAAATAGCGGAGGCATGTTGCGAACTCAATATTAAGTATTTGACTTTATACGCTTTTTCTACCGAAAATTGGAAGCGTCCTGAAGAAGAAAAAAAAGCGCTTTTCAAATTATTAAAAGAATTCTATAAAAAAGAAATCAAAAGATTAATATCAAATAACATATCGGTTAAACATATAGGAGATATCGAAGCATTTCCAAAAGACACTATAAAAACTATTAAAGAAACCGAAAGAGAAACTGCAAAGAAATGCAAAGCCCCCGTATTAACCGTTATTTTGGCTTTAAATTACGGTTTTAGAGACGAACTTAAAAACGCTATAAAAAATATATGCAACGATGTAAAAGAAAAAATTATAAATATTGACGATATTGACGAAACTTTGATATCCGATTATTTATATACTAAAAATATTCCCGACCCTGATTTTATTATAAGGACTTCGGGCGAGAACAGATTAAGCAATTTTTTAATGTATCAAGCCTCCTACAGCGAATTATATTTTACAAAAATATTGTGGCCTGATTTTTCAAAAGAAGATTTCAAAATTTCTATAAAAGAATATTCAAATAGAGTAAGAAGATTTGGAGGCTTATAATGAGAAAAAGGCTTTTATCCGTTGTCCTAACTTTGCCGTTATTTATAGTTATAATATTTTACGACAAAGCGATATTTTTATTTCATTTGTTAATATTACTGATTTCGATTTTCAGCGCTTCGGAAATTTTTTATATGGCGAAAGTGCATAGGCAGAAGAATCTCAGAACGGTAATAGCGACTATGATAGCTATGGTTTTGGGATATGTTATAACAATTTGCGGAACTAAAGTATTTAAAGGCGATTTTTCTTCGTTGTATAAAATAGTGGAGACTAAAAATCCTTCTATGGATTTGTCTTTGATTATGGTATTTGCATTAATAGCGGCTTTATTTTTGATAAATATTTTTAAAGTCAATGTTTCTTCTTTCGAGGAAAAAGGAAGGGCGATATTAACTGCGGTTTTTTGTTTTATATATGTTGGGCTTGGAATATGGCATATATCTTTAATGAGACTTATGCCGAGCGGAAAATATTATATAGTGTTTATATTTTTATGCGCATGGTTAAGCGATACGGGAGGATATATAGTCGGGAGAAAATTTGGATTGCATAAACTTTCAAATACCGCATCGCCGAATAAAAGCGTCGAGGGTTTTATAGGCATGTTTATATTTACGATTCCTTTAATACTTATTTACTATTATTTATATTCAAAAAATTATTTGATTTTTTTACTTGGGAAAAATATTCCTCATTTTTCGTTATGCCAAATCGTATTTTTAACCTCGATATTTATTCTTACGAGTTTTTTAGGAGATATGGGCGAGAGTTTAATAAAGAGAATGTATGATACTAAAGATTCTTCAAAAATATTTCCCGGACATGGTGGAGTTTTCGATATATTCGACAGCGTAATATTAACCGCTCCGATTTCTTATTACATATTTTTATTATTACAATAAATACGAAAAAATAATTAAAATACTGTTGATTTTTAATTTTAAATGCATATACATTAAAATATAATAAAAAATTCAGGGGGCATCGGTATGAATTTCTATTCAAAATT
>CAZRYV010000142.1:0-5856 GCA_964604385.1 uncultured Brachyspira sp. | reverse complement strand
TCTGTCGTAAAAAATTAATCGGCAAATATAACAAAAAAATTCAAAACGGCAATAAAAAAAATTTTATCAAAAAATAAAATTTAAAAAATTTTAAACACCTTTTGAAAAAGTTTTGTATCTTAAGTTTAGACAATGAAAGTTATTGAGGTTGATTAAAAAAATAAATAAAAAAGTTGACCGCATTAAAATAATTGTTGAAGGGGATTATAAGGATAAGGTTTTGAAAAGGGAATTATAAGGAGTTAGAGAGGTTAAGGTTATGAAACGAATATTTGTAATGATAGCGACATTTATATTATCAATGGGTTTATTTGCAAGCGAACCTGATTTATTAATGAACGCTTTGAAAAACAACGACACTGATAAGGCGAAAGAACTTATAATGTCGGGAGTTAATATCAATACTAGAAATATGATTGGCGAAACTCCTTTAATGGAAGCTGCGGAAAAAGGCTACACGGAAATAGTGGAACTTTTGCTTAACAAAAAAGTAAATATAAATATAAGCAATGTTAAAAACAGAACTGCATTGAGTAAAGCTGCGAACGAAGGACATACGGATATAGTTAGACTTTTGGTTGAAGCGGACGCTACTCTTAATATAAGAGATAGAGACGGAAAAACTGCTCTTGCCTACGCTACTGAAAAAGAATATAAAGACATAGTAAAAATACTTAAAAAAGCGGGAGCGGTTAAATAAGTTATTAAATTAAGTAAAATAGATTAAATAATTTTTCATAGATTTTTCTCCGATGTATTTTTTAAAGCCATCCTTAAAGGGTGGCTTTAATTATCGTTATATGTTTCATATTGACTTTTTTTACTCTTAATATTAAATACAATCGGTTAAAAATATAAAGAAAAAAATTATAAATAAGAAAATATAATAAATAAATGTTAAGGAAAATTAAAAGAATAGGAAATAAAAATGGAAAGAAAAATTAAAGAAAAAAAAGTCAAAAGAAAAAATCAAAAAAAGGAGATAAAATTTTAATATGCGTAAATTAATATATAAAATTCCGATTATGTTTGCAATTTCAATCATAATAGCAACCGCTTCAAGTATAATAATAGTTTCCACTTTATCGATAAAAACCCTGAATACGGCTGCAAAAGAATACAGAATGAGATTGGAAGAAAATGAAAATATTTCAGAAAATAGTTTAGACGATGAAATTTATACTCAAGAAATAAACGCCCAAATTAAAAAAATGTTTTTATTTTCAATATTAGCCGGCTTGTTTATAATAATCATCCTTACGATAATAGCTATAACTTTCGCCAAAAGACTAATATCCTATGTGAATGAAGCCATAAGAGTTTCGCGACTGCTCTCTCAAGGAAGAATCACTTTCGATATTTCCGAAAAATTCTTAAAAAGAAAAGACGAAATCGGAGATATAATAAGAAGTTTAAACGATGTGGGAAAAGTTTTAAAAAATATAATAAAAACGGCAAATTTAAATATAGATTTGACTAAAAGAACGGCTTATTCTCTCTCTTATGCAAATAAAGATTTACTTAAAAGAACGATAGAACAGACTTCGCATTTGGTAAAAACCGCAGAAGCAACCGAAGAAATTTCGGGAACTATAAAACAATCCGTTGAAAATGCAAGATTAATAAATCAAATGATGGTAGAATCGAAAGAGTCGGTAGAAAAAGCGGGAAGCATAATCGCAGAAACCGTAAACAATACGGAAGAGGCTTTTGAATACAGCGAAAAAATAAGCGGACTCGTGAAATTTATAGAAGATATAGCGTTTCAAACGAATCTCCTCGCATTAAACGCTTCTGTAGAGGCGGCAAGAGCGGGAGAACATGGAAGAGGTTTCGCCGTAGTCGCTTCGGAAGTTAGGAATTTGGCTCAAACAACTCAAAGTTCCGTTTACGATATAACTTCGTTTATTTCAGGAAGCAACGAAAAGGTAAAAAAAGCTACAGAATCTGCAAACACTTCGAGGGAATTATTCGCCGATATAGAAAATAAAATTTTAGAAACCACAAAATTAATCGCCGATATGACAAACAGCACGAAAGAACAGATGATTGGAATCGAAAACATCAATAAAGCTATGATGGAAATAGATTTGGAGAATCAGGAGAACAGCGATTTGGTGGATTCTATGGGAGAGAATTCTAAAGAACTTGAAAATCAAATGCAGGAATTATTTAACGCTATGAGCTTTTTCAAAACGGGAGCGAGAAAACTCGAATGGCTTGACAAATATAACACAAAAAATAAAACCATAGACTCGCAGCATCTTAAAATAATAGAATATGCAAATAAAGTTTATAACGCTTTACATAGCGGAAATAAAAACGAAGTCGAAGAGGCGTTCAGAGGAGCGATTGAATACACTAAATTTCATTTCGCCGAAGAACAGAAAATGCAAGTTCAACATAAGGACAAATACGATAAAGTGAAAGAACATTTTGACGAACATAGAATGTTTGAAAAAACCATAGAAGAGCAATATAAGAAATTTCAAACGAGCAGCGATTGGCGTCAAATAGCGGAAAATTTTTCTCATCTTTTGGAGAAACTTTTAATAGAACATATCGGAGTTTGGGATAAGGAATTTGTAAAAGTCTCCGATATTCAGGACGCTTAAATATAGTAGATTTATTACATTATAATTATTATAAACTAGCGTTGTTGGTAAACGGGGAGCTTTTTATTAACTCGTTATAAAACAGGCTTCTGACATTATTTAAAAAAGTTTTGGTTTCTACGCTCGAATAATCGGCGTAAGTCCAAGGAAGTTCCCCATAACCTTTTTTCTTTTGATATATTAAAGTCAAATCTGCAAAAACTCCGTCTTTAAGATATATTCTGTGAGTAAAATTTTTATTTGTCGCCAAAATAAAATTTTCAAGCGTGAGTATGGCGGGGTCTAAATTTATTTTTCTATTGCCGTTAGAATCCAAATATTTTTTTTCTATCTTATCGGTGATTTTTTTTACATCGACTATATAATCTCTCTCTATAGTATTTTCAAAAACCAAAAATCTTTTTTTCAAATTTCCGCCCATTTCTTCTTTATAATATATGGAATGAGAAAATAAATATTCTTCGCCGATAATTTTTATAGAATTAAAATTTTCCACAATGTCTTTTAAAGCCTCTTCGTATATATTAAAATCTCCATACATGCAGGCGATTATAAGAACGGCTTTCGATTGCTTTATTGCCATGCTCATTAAAATCCCAATTAAAATTTAAAAATAAGTCAGATAAATTATCTACGATATATTAAATTAACGATAGAAAAATGCAATAATCAACGAATTTAAATAACGATAAATAGATTTTTATAATCTTCCGCCCATTATTTTTTGTTATTTTCCTATATTTTTCGCTATTTTTTGGTTTTCGGTTGGTATTTTTAGAATTAATCGAAATATAACGCTTGACAAAAATATATTAATAGTGTAAGATATTGAAACATTTAATTAAAAATGAATGAGGGCCAATAGCTCAGTTGGCAGAGCATCGCCCTTTTAAGGCGGTTGTCGAAGGTTCGAATCCTTCTTGGCTCATTTAGATTTTTGATTTTTACAATAAATATGCCGGTGTGGTGAAGTGGTTTAACACACAGGATTTTCATTCCTGCATTCGCGGGTTCGAAACCCGTCACCGGTTCGTTTTTAAACCCGTATCTTTCGATATGGGTTTTTATTTTTTACTTTTATTTGAAATTAAAATTTAAAAATAAAAATTTGATATAAATTGAATATAAAAATCTTAAAAAATTTATTATAAAAAATCCGATAAATAAAAAAATTACTTGACTTATGTTTATTATATATTATAATCTACAATGTGTCATTTTTAAGGAGATAACATGTCAAATCAAATACTTGTGTTTAAGATAAATAACGAACTATACGGAATAGATATATTAAAAGTGCAGGAAATACTTAATTTTATTCAGCCTACTCCGATTCCGAATTGTCCCGATTATTTAAAAGGAATAATTAATTTAAGAGGAACTATAATACTCGTTATAGATTTAAGGGCGAGATTTCATTTTGAAGAGCCTATGGATCCGAATAATTGCGTTATCGTGGTTGTGGCTATAGGAAATAAAAAATACGGCTTGGTTGTAGATTCCGTTTCGGATGTTCTTACCATTAACGAAGAGAATATACAGGAAGATATAGACATACATTCGGGAATAGACAATAGATATATAATGGGACTTGTGAAAGCAAACGAGCAAATGATTATTTTGGTTAATATAGACAAAGTATTTTTGCAAAATGAACTTGACGATATGAACAATACTCTAAATAATTCGGTTGTCTAAAATAATGTCTTCTCACAGAATATTTAGAGTAAACGAAAATATTAAACAGCTTCTTTCTGCGATTATACTAAAAGAGATAGAAGACCCGAGAATAAAAAACAATCTTATAACCATAACGAAAGTCGATACGGATAAAGATTTGAAAAATGCAAAAGTTTTTTTCGTATGTTTGAGCGAGGATAAAAAAGACGAAGTATTAAACGGTTTAAATAGCGCAAAAGGAGTGATTTTTTCGTATCTTAAAAAAAGTCTCAAAGTTAAATATGTTCCGAATTTAACTTTTCATTACGATAAAACTTTAATAGAAACGAATAAAGTATTGACGAATATAAGAAATTTAACAATTAATAAAAATAATGACGAAAATTGAAAATTAAATTTTTAGAAATAAATAAATTTTTGGAAATAAATAAAAAAGGAATTCTTATGACTAATATAAAAAATGACTCAAATAAACAAAATACCGTAAATAAAAAGAAAAAAATTTCTATAAATGATTCTACAAACGCTTCTATAAAAAAAAGCGTAAATACGAATAAAAAAGAAATATTAAAAACCATCTCGAAAGCTAAAAATATAACCATAATAGGACATAGAAATCCCGATGTCGATTGTATGGCTTCATGTTTGGGATTATATCTGCTTATAAAAAAAGCATTTAAAAAAATAAAAGTAGATGTAGTCAATGCCGATAAAATGCAAAGAGATTTGCAAAATGTTCCATTGATAGATAAAGTTATTTTTAATGTAAACGAAAAAACCTTGCCTAAAAAAGATGTTTTGGTAGTTTTGGATTCGGGCGATATCGATAGAATAGGATGGGTTGCGGATATTCTTGGAAAATATAAAGAAGTTATATTTATCGACCATCATAAAGTTAGAAATATAAAAGGCGTCACTATGTTTTATTGCGACATTAAAGCAGCTGCCACCTGCGAGATTATATTCGATATATTTTCGTCTAATTTAAAAAATATCGATTCTACCATAGCGACTCTACTATATTGCGGACTGTCTACCGACACGGGAGGTTTTACTTTTAGCAACACGACAAAAAAAACTTTATTAACCGCTTCAAAATTAATGGGGCAAGGAGTTATAATAGAGCAACTTGGAAATGTGGTTAGAAAAAGATATACACGGATAGATGTGTCGGCTTTAATGGAAATATATAGAAGAATGATAATAGACGAAGAGAAAAAAATAGGCTATATATGTTTGCAGGAGACTATAAACGGACATAGTATGAAAGATATAACCGTAAGCGCTTCGGATATCATAATACAGATGGAAGATGTTTTTATAGGATTTATAATACATGAAAGCGAAGAAGATTTTAGAGTGAGTATGAGAAGTAGAATAAATAAAAATATAAGAGAGGTAGCCGAATCGTTCGGAGGAGGCGGACATCCAAAAGCTGCAGGTTTTACGGTAAGCAAAATAGATTATACGAAAGAAAAACTTATAGCCGATATATAAAACAAACTTTTAAATTTATTAAATGAAAAATGATATTATAATATATACGGACGGCGGATGCAGA
>CAZRYV010000141.1:0-5898 GCA_964604385.1 uncultured Brachyspira sp. | reverse complement strand
ATTTTTATATTTACTTAAAACCGTTTATATTATAAGATTTATGTTAATTATCATATATTAGGATTTCAGACTATGAGAAAAAATATATTAAAAATTATTTGTTTATTAACTTTTTTATTTACGGCAGGCAATTTATTTTGCGCCGTAGTAGAGGGAGAAAATACCCGTCAAAAGGAGGAAAATATGAAAAAAATTTTAGTGGACAGAGTCTCTCCGATTGGAGATAATACGAGCAGATACAATTACGAGGCTATAACGGTTACTTTTAATACGCAAATGATAGCTCTTCAAACCGTTAAGGAAATAACGAATCAATATTTTTCTTTTAATATAGACATTAAAGGATATTATAGATGGCTTTCGGTTAATACTTTGGCTTTCTATCCTACGGAAACTTTGCCTGACGCTACTCAAATAGAAGTTACTCTAAAAAAAGGTATTAAAAGTGAAATAAACGGAGCGATTTTGGAAAACGATTATACTTGGAGTTTTAATACTTTGAGACCTATAAAAGAAAAAAGCGCTCCTTATAATAATCAAACGGATATTGCGACAGATATCGATATAGTTATTTATTATAATATGCCGATTTATTTGCAGAATATAAAAGATAAAATTAAAATAATTAATCAAAACGGAAAGAATTTTGATTTTGATGTAAGATACGCTTTTACGCAAGATTTAAGAGAATGGGAGAGAGACGAATACGATTTAAAGTCGGTTTTAGTTTTGACTCCAAAAGAGGAATTTGAAAAAAATGACAAAATAACGGTTAATATAGATTCGGGAATTTACTCTACCGAGGGAAACTTGGGAAGTGAATCAAGCGACATTATAAAATTTAATATACATGATAATTTTAATTTGCTTGCAGGCGACAGAAAGCAGACGGTAAGCGCTTCTTATTATCCAAAAGCTCCTCAAATTTCTTTTTCTACGAAAGTGTCTTGGGATGATTTGATAAAAAATATTGAAATAACTCCTCAAATACAGCTTCCTTCCGAAGAGGATTTGGAAGATAGTTATTGGACTGCCAAAGTTTTTTCGTTATATTCGTTAAGGTTTAATCCTAATATTCAATATACTATAAAAATAAGCGAGCATTTGCAAGATATTTACGGGCAGACTTTGGGAAAAGAGGAAACTATTATTTTAGATGTCACCGATTATAATCCGAGCGTTTCTATTCCCGAAGGTATGGGAATTGTGGAATCCTACGAAGGAATGAAATTGCCGATAGAAACTATCAATCCTAACGCTATAACGATAAAAAGCAGATATGTCGACAAAGACCATATAATTCCGTTTTTATTTGTCAATAAAGCGATAAGCCGATACGATAATTCTGCAGAATTCAGAAATTATACGAATACTCACAAAAGATTATTGGGTTATGATTTAGAGACTGTTTTTGAACCGTCAGTTCCAAGAAATAGATATATTACAACGCCGTTATATTTAACCAATTATATGAATAATAATAAATACGGTTTTTTGTCTTTGGAATTTTATACTTTGGTAGGATATACCAACCAGAATCATTATTATAGAAAATCTCAAATTCAAATAACGGGAATGGGAGTGACGGGAAAATTTTCGGGCGATTCTAATACGATTTTTGTAACCGATTTAAAAAGCGGAAATCCCATTGCGGGCGCTAAAGTGGAAATAAGAGACGATTTTAACAATATTTTGGCGACTGCTACCACCGACAATAACGGAATAGCCAATACTAAAGGTTTCAGAGAATTGAATATAAAGAGAACGAGCAGATGGAGTTCTCCGAGACAATGGGCGATAGTGACTAAAGGAGAGGACATTTCTTTTATAAACAGCGACTTTGGAACGGGAATATCTCCTTGGCGAATGGAAGTGGATTATGATTATTATCAAAGCGATAAAAATTATAACGGAGCGATGTTTACCGAAAGAGGACTCTACAAACCGGGCGAAGAAGTTCATATAAAGGGAGTCGTTAGGGAAAATAAAATAGGAAATTGGCAGATACCGAGCGATTTAATCAACGCCGTATTTACAGTAGATAATTCGAGAGGAGACGAAATATTTAAAGGCAATGTAAGTATAAACGAATTCGGCTCTTATTTGATAGATTTTACTTTGCCCGTTGACGCTCCTACTGGATATTATAATATTCGAGTGGCTTTTATAGACGAAAATAATAACGATAATAAAGACGAAGATTCAAGAGAATTATTTAGTTTAAGTCAGAGTTTTAGAGTAGAAGAATATAAGCCTCTCGAATTTGAATCGAGACTTTGGGTAGAGGATAAAAAATATTTTTTAGGCGATACTATGCCCGTTAAAATGTCGGGTTGGTATTTATTTGGAGAGCCTATGATATCGAATACTGTCGATTATGATATATCAATGAGCGAAACTTTCTTTATTCCGCCAAATAATGCAGGATTCAGATTTACGAAATTAAGATGGTTTGAAGACGAATATTATAGCGATTATTATTCCACTTTGTCTACGGGAACGGGAGCTTTGGATAATAACGGAGAATATAGCCATAATCCGAAAATAGACGCTAGCAGACCGATTCATTCGGCAAATGTTACGATAGAAGCTACGGTATTAGGCGAGGATTCCCAAAAGGTAAGCGCAAGTAAAAATGTTTTGGTTCATGGAAGCGATTTTTATATAGGAATAAAGAGACAGGGATATTTCCTCGAAACGGATAAAGAAACCAAACTTGATTTTATCGCTGCGGATACAGAAGGAAACAGACTTAACGGCAAAAAAATAGAAATTCAAATTATAAGAAGACATTGGGAATCGACAAAAAAGGCTATAACGGGCGGAAGATTTCAGTGGGAATCAAAACAGGTAGACGATATTATAGAAAAGAAAACTATTACAACAAGAGTAAATCCCGTATCTTTTGCATTTACTCCTAAAAATTCAGGTTTATATATAGTAACGGCGAGGGCGAAAGATTCCGCAAATAGAGAAGTAGCGGCGGACGAATATATGTATGTTATAGGAAGCGATTATGCGGCTTGGGCTATGTTCGATGACGATTTGCTTGAGCTTATAACCGAAAAAGAGGAATATGTTCCCGGCGAAACGGCTCGTATAATGGTTAAATCTCCTTATGAAAACGCAACCGCTTTGGTTACGGTTGAAAGGGAATTCGTTATAGACAGCTATGTTACAAATTTAGAGGGAAATGCGGCTTTGATAGAAGTTCCTATTAAAAACGAATATCTGCCAAATGTTTATATTGGAGTGTCTTTGGTTAAGGGTAGGGTAGAGGATGAAACTTATACCAATTACGCCGAAGACGAAGGCAAACCGTCATTTAAAATAGGTTATGCGGGGCTTTCGGTATCTCCGAGGGAAAAAGAGCTTAATGTAAAAATAACAAAATCGCATGAAACGAGAGAGCCGAGAGACGAGATGAGCGTAGATTTATATGTCGAAACGAAAGAAGGGCAGGCTATGGAAACGGAAATTATGTTGAGCGTAGTCGATTTGGGAGTTTTAAATTTAATAGGATACAAGACTCCAAATTGGTTTAATACTTTCTATGGACCGAGACCTTTAAGCGTTGCAAGCGCCGACACGAGAATACATTTGATAGGGCAGAGAAATTACGGAGAAAAAGGGGACATTCCGGGCGGAGACGGTGTTGCAGCGGAGTTTTATAATAAGTTATCCGATATGGAAATGGATATATTCAGCATAAGAAAAAATTTCTTAAGCACGGCTTTTTATCAGGGAAGAGTAAAAACGGATTCTACGGGAAAAGCGAAAATTACTTTTAATTTGCCCGACAATATTACATCTTTTAGAATAATGGCTTCCGCTATAAATAAAGACGGATATTTTGGAGCTTCGGACGATGTTGTTGTGGTTAAAAAGAATTTAATGCTTATGCCTACTTTACCCGAATTCGCTTATGTGGAAGACAGATTTAAAGCGGGAAGTTTAATATATAATTATTCTAACGAGGATTTGGAAATAGAAATTCAGGCGGTGGCGTCAAATGCTAGTATAGAAAACGCCGTTCAAAAAGTAAATGTTCCTAAAGGAGGAAACGCAGATATAAGATTCGATATAGTAGCGACAAATAGAGGAGAAGCTAAAATTACGATACTTGCAAAAGGCGGAGAGTATACCGATGCGGTTGAAAAAACTTTTGAAGTAAATGTTCCTATGACTACAGAATCTGTGGCTATGTTTTCGAGTATGACTAACGACAGTTTGGATATTGGAATTAGAATTCCAAATAATTCGGAAGTTTATTCGGGAGCGGGAAGTTTGGATGTTTATATGTCTCCGAGCGCTTTCAGTGAATTGAGTGGAGGTTTGGAATATTTGATGAATTATCCTTATCTATGTTTGGAACAGCAGCTTTCAAGAATCTATCCTATAATAGCAAGCAAGAGAATGATTATAGACATGAAACTTACGGACAGAACAGAAGAAGATTTGGATAATTCTGTAGAATCTTTCTTAAAAAATATGCCTTCCTATCAGACTGCGGATGGCGGATTTGCATATTGGACGAGCAAAACTTGGGTATCTCCATGGCTTACCGCTTATGCAGCGGATACTATGATAAAGGCTAAAAAAGAAGGTTATAGTATAGACGAAAAATCTTTAAATTTGGCTTTGGAATATATTAATAATTATGCGAAATCGGGCAAGGCGGAGAAACCGAGTTTTTGGAATGACGAATATATTAATTTGTCGTCAATAGCCTATATATCTTCGGTTCTTGCAGAAGGCGGATATAATCCGAGAGATGTCAAAGCTATAATAGACAGATTATATTCTCAAATTAATAATATTCCTTTTTATGGGCAGGTTCAATTAATGCGTTCTATGTATTATAATAAATACGACAATAACGCCCTTAATAGAGTTAGACGATATATTTTAAACGCTTTAAAAGAAGATTCTACTACGGCTCATTATGAATTGGAAGAAAGATATGCAAATTTATATTGGATTCATTCTTCGGCGGTTAGAGACACTTCTGTGGCTTTGGGAGCTTTAATAGAAACGGGTTATGATAATCCTATAAACGAGAAAGTCGTTCGATGGCTTGTTCAAACGAGAAAAAACGGAAGATATTTAAATACTCAAGATAATGTCGCCGCATTTTCTTCAATGAATATATATTTCAAAAAATACGAAAATATTAATCCTAATTTAAAAGCGGAGTTTATATATCAGGGCAAAACTTTGTTGTCGGAAACTTTTTCAGACAGAACAAATCCGAGCGTTATAAAATCTTACGAACTTGGAGAATTTCAGGCGGATAGATTCAGCAATGCGAATTCTAAAAATGAAAACGCAAATATAAGAAGAAACGGAGTAGGCAGACTTTATTACGGAGTTCGATTAACTTATGCTCCGAGAGATTTGGCGGTTAATAGAGATGCAGGAATAAAAGTCGAAAGATATTATGAAACAAAAGAAGGCAGAATATTAGATTTAACTAAAGACGCTTTCAAGCAAGGCGAAGAATATATAGTTACCGTTAAAATTACCGCTCCTTACGAGAGAACATTTGTAGTGGCGGATGTTCCGATAGCGGGCGGAATGAGAATATTAAATTCAAGTTTTGCAACCGAAAGTAGCGAAGTGAAAAATATAACGGGAAATTATAACGAAAAATGGTGGGGCGGATTTAATCATACAGAAAACTATAAAGATAAAGTTTTGTTATTTGCCGACATACTCGATAAGGGCGAGCATATATATAAATATGTTGTTCGGGCGGTTACTCCGGGCGAATATTTGCTTCCCGCAACTAAAGCTGAAGAGATGTATAATCCCGAAGTATTCGGTTATGACGGACAGCATAAAGTCGTTATAGAAGCTAAATAGAAAATATTTAATAAGGCGGCGGGTTATATTTTT
>CAZRYV010000140.1:0-5933 GCA_964604385.1 uncultured Brachyspira sp. | reverse complement strand
GGCTTCCCAAAGGGACGCAGAGCGAAAGCCTCCTTGTTATTAGAATTTGGAATTTTATTAAACTTTCATTTGACTTTTAGCGATAACTATATATAATAGATTTATGTATAATGTTATCGTTGCGGGTTCTACCGATTTTACTGCGGATTGTATTTTGCAATTAATGAAATTGGATAATGTCAATATATCTTCGGCAATAACTCCAATAGATTCAAAAAAAGACAGAAAGGGAAATATAATAATCTCTCCCGCAGGCAAAACGGCTTTGGAAAATAATATAAAACTTTTAAAACCCGAAAATATTAACGGAGATAATTTTTATAAAACTTTATCCGATTTGAATCCAGATTTTTTTATCGTAGTCGCTTACGGAAAAATTTTATCTAAAAGAACTTTATCGATTCCAAAGATAATGCCAATTAACATTCATGGTTCGCTTCTTCCGATTTTGAGAGGAGCAAGCCCTGTGGAACATGCATTATTAAACGGATTTGAGAAAACGGGAACGACATTACAAAAAATGGATTATAAGTTAGACGAAGGAGACATTATATTGCAAGAAGAATTTGAAATTCCTGAAAATTGGCAGTTTTACGAATTATACGAAAAAATAAAAGCAAGTGGAGTTTATCTATTAAAAGAATTTTTTGGCAATGTAGACAAATATATTTCAAATTTAAAAAAACAAAACGATAAAAAAGCGACTTACTGTGGCAAAATAAAAAAAGAAGACGGAAAATTGGATTTCAAAAAAGACGCTTTAATTTTGCATAATATGACAAAAGCGTTCGTAAGATATCCGACTTCGTTCTGTTTTTACAAGAATATTCTTATAAAAGTTTTTAAAAGCGAATATCAAAAATCGGATAATCAATCGGACTTTGGAAAAATTATCGAAGTAAATAACGATGGAATTTTTATTCAGGCTTTAAACGGAATATACATTATTAAAGAATTGCAAAGAGAAGGAAAAAAAAGGCAAACCGTTAAAGAATTTTTATGCGGAAACAAATTAAAAGAAGGCGAATATTTCAATTAAAACGGGAGTTTAATTATAAGTTATGAAAGATTTATTAAATAAATTAAAAATATTTAAATTAAAAATATTTTTTAAAGAATTATTTAAAAAAGTAAAAATTAAAATAATTAAATTTATGAAAATAATACTTCCGAAAGATATAATGACAAATCGAGATTCGGCGTTGGTTTTTAAAAGACTAGTTTTATTCGCTTTATTATTGTTTGTTTTGCAATGTTTTGTCGTTTCGATAGTCGTGTTTATTGTCGTAAAAGTCGGCGGAAAATCTTTTATACTTCCCGATGTTCAGAATAAGGAAATTTACGAGGCTTTTAATATATTGGAAAAAGAAAATATTAATTTAAAAGTTCAAACTCATCATTTTGGCAATTTTCCTTTGGGAACTGTGGTAAATCAAGAGCCTAAAGGAGGGATAAAAATCAAAGAGGGAAGAACCGTATACTTGGTAATAAATTCTCCCGAACAAATAACGGCAAATATGCCCGACATTACGGGAATAAAATATGAAGAAGCGCTTAATATAATAACAAATGAGATTATAAGCAAATTTCCAAATGTTGTTATTAACGACAGAATCGAATCTCAAAACGAAATGTATGAAAACGATATAGTTTTATCGCAAAATCCCGCGGCTAATGAAATTATAAAGAACAATATTGAAATAACTTTAACGGTTAATAAAAAAAATTAGAAAGAAAAATTTAAGATAAAATTTTAATAAAATTATAAAATAAAAAAATTAAAAAACAAAAATTAAATTATTATAATAAGAAATTTTATAATAATTTGAAAATTTTCCGATTATTTATATTAGGGAAAAATATAGTGATAACGAAAAGCAAATGTGAATTCTGTAACGGTAATGATTCGGAAGTCTATATAAAATCCGATTTGGTAAGTTATAACAAATGTTTAAATTGCGGATTAATATATCAGCATCCCGTGATAAGCCAAAAAGAAATAGACGCCATATATGACGATAATTATTTTGAATATGAAGTTGCAAATCAGGATAATTTTTTTAAGTTGATAAGACTCGCCTTAAAAGATATAGGATTTGAAGATATAAAAAAACATTTTCCAAATAATAATGTATTGGATATAGGATGCGCTACGGGTATGACTCTTAATTATTTGAAAAGCGAAGGCTACGATACTTACGGAGTCGAAATATGTTCTTCTTCTGCAAAATACGCAAGGGAAAATTATAATTTAAAAGTTTACGAAAAAAATCTTTTAGAAATTGGTTTTGAAAGCAATTTTTTTTCGTTTATACATTTTTCTCATGTTATAGAGCATGTTCCAAATCCGGCGGAGACTTTAAAAGAGGTTTACAGAATACTCGCCAAAGGAGGATTTTTGGCTATCACCACTCCGAATGCGGATGGAATGTTTGCTAAAAAATACGGAGAAAAATGGCGCGCGGTTATGCCTCAACATTTATGGCTTTTTTCTAAAAACACTTTATCCCAATATATGAAAAATATAGGTTTTAATATTATAAAAGATTTTTCTTGGGGAAGTATTCCTATAGAGAAAAATTCAAATAAATTAGTAAAATCGTTTTTTGACAAATATGTTAAAATATTTAATAGAGGCGATGTAATGCTTTTTTTATGTAAAAAATAAATATAAATAAATGTGATTGAATAAAAAGTTTTAAGGAGATTATTATGGCAACGGAAAACAGCGGTTTACTTTCAATGGACCCCAACAATTATGAATATTCTTTCGACACCACCATCAATGTGCGGGAAATATACGATAAAATAGTGGACTCTGAACCTAATAATCAACTTCTATACGCCGAACTTTTAAAAAATTACGCCGTTTCGGGAGAGCAGATTTTAAAATCAATCAGTAAAAGAGCGGGAATAAAAGTTGGCAAAAATGTAAAATTCGACAAAATGACGGGAATATATAGGAGCGCCGTTTTTGGTTATGTGGTTTATGACGGCATGAATTCCGTTTCGGTTATTCCCGTTATAAATGTTTCTTATAAATGGCGGGGAGTTATGGTTTTGCCTCCTCAAAAGCAGTTAAAAAGACAATTACTGCTCGACGATATTCAGAATATGATTTCCGAGATTCCAATTAAATTAATGGTAGACTACGATAAAATAACGGAACTTGTAGAAGAGAATTTAAAATTTAACGAAGGAGTCTGCTGCGTATTTGTGGAAGGTAAAAAACCTGTGGACGGAAATGTGCAAAAAGTTATACTCGATTACGATATGTCGATAGAAACTGGAAAAAAATCGGAAGACGGAAGTATAGATTTTAAAGAAAGAAGTTTTATACATAATATAGACGCGGGAGTGCAGATAGCTCATTTTATTCCCGAAACTCCCGCTATAGACGGACTTAGCATATACGATGAAATTTTGGAAGCGAATTATGACGAAGACCCATGCTACAAAATAGGAAATAATCTTGAAATAGCCGCTGACGGCATAAATATAAAGAGCGGCATAAAGGGAATTTTGGTAAACAATAACAATACAATATCTGTAAGCAATGTAATTGAAATTGAAAAAGTCGATTTGTCTACGGGAAATATAGAAGTGGATGGCTCGGTTATAATTAAAGAAAATGTTACGCCCGGTTTCAGCATTAAAACGGAAGGCGACATTAAAGTTAATGGAAATATAGAGGACGCTAAAATAAATTGCGGCGGTAATTTAATCGTATCGGGAGGAATAATCGGCGGACCGGATAGCGATATGCATATAAATGGCAAGGTATATTCTTCTTTTATAAGAAACGCAAATTTAATATCAAACGGAGATGTTATATCGAATCAAATAATAAACTCCGACATATCATGCAATAATAGAGTAATTGTATTGGAAGGAAAGGGCGTTATAATCGGAGGAAATATAAAGGCTTTAAATGGAGTTTGGGCAAAGAGTATAGGAGCGATAAGCGAATCCAAAACTACGATTATAGTGGGACGAGACGCCGAAGCATACGCTTTATTTAAAAATATGCAAACTGTAATAAAATCTAACAGAGAAGAGATAAGCAAATTTAAAACTCTATTGGGTTCAGAATATTTTAAAGACCCTAAAGCGTTTATAGCGAGAATACCGGAAAATAAAAGAGAGACTATAAAAGTCATATTGAAAAAAGTGACGAATCTCGTAAAAGAAACTGCCGAGTTGGAAGAAAAATCAAAAGAGATGAGCGAAGAATTTGAAAAATTATCCAAAAGCAGCGTAACTTCGATGGAGGGATTCTTTCCGGGAGTTACGGTTTATATATCGAATATAAGAAAATATATCACAAAAAAAATCTCGGGAACAGAATACTATTATTCCAAAGAATTAAGAGATATTACAGAAAAAGCTCCTAAAACACTACCTCCCGAAGAGTATGATAAAATAGATATCGCTTCGGGAAGATAAATAAAAAATATAAAATATAATAAAAAAATATAATTTATATTTCGCAAACGGGAGATTGTCTTATTTTTATTTTAATTGCGCTCTTATCTCCGAATACAAAATCCATAAGTTTAATATATTCTTCGACTCTATTTAAAGGAATCAAAGCCTGAATAGTTCCAGCAAATCCGCCGCCATGAACCCTGCATGCTCCGTCTCCTTTAAGAAAATCTTTTGTAATCATTAACGCCAAAGCGACTCCCATATTTTTTGAACTTGTAATTGAAAAACAATTTTGCAAATACATAAAACTTGAAAGCCCCGATTCGTTCATAAGATTTAAATATTTTTTAATATCGTTATTTTTTAAAGATGCGATTTGATTTACAACTCTTTCGTTTTCGGTTATAAAATGATAAGCTCTCATTAAAGCTCTGTCTCCAATTTTCTCTCTTATTTTTGAAGCGTTTGAAATTAATTCTTCTTTGTCTATATCTCGGCAAACTTCTTTTGAAAAATATTTTGCAATCGAGTTCATCTCCTCTCTTATTGCGGAATATTCTCCCGTAAGCGAACTATGGTCGCCATGAGCGTCTACTATCATAAGAGCGTACCCCAATTTTTCAAAATCGTATTCCACTTTTTCTATAGTCGGATTTTTTGGATTTTTAAAATCTATTGAAATTATTCCTCCCAAAGAGCATCCCATTTGGTCCATTAATCCGCAAGGTTTTCCAAAATAAACATTCTCGGAATATTGTCCTATTAAGGCTATTTTTGTTTTTTCTATTTTATCGTCATTGTAAAGAGCATTTAGAATTTCACCTATTAAAGATTCGAAACTTGCCGAACTGCTAAGTCCGCTTCCCATTAAAACTTTATTGTTTACATAAGCCGTAAATCCTCCGATTTTATAACCGAAATTTACTAAACCTGCGCAAACTCCTCTTATTAATGCGGTTGATTTTCCGTATTCTTTTTTGTCCGCTTCCAAATTATTTATATCTACAGAGTCAACATTATTTAAGCTATCCGTATAAATTATTATTTTATTGTCGTCTCTCTTTGAAACTAAAGCCAATTTATCTAAATTAATCGAAGCGGTTAAAACGCAACCGTTATTATGGTCGGTATGATTTCCCGATAATTCCGTTCTTCCCGAAGCGCTAAATATTCGGACATTATCCGATTTTTCTATTTTTTCTATTTTCTGAAAATGTTCCAAAACGGAAGATAATCTTAAGTAGGCTTCTTCTATGGAATTTTTATCTCCTCCGTAAATGCAATCGAATTTATCGTCAATCTTTTTATTTTTTATTAATTCTTTTAATTCGGATATTTTATACATTATTTATTCCTCTAATTTAATTTTAATCGTATAATAATATATAATTATAAAATTTTGTCAAAGAATTTGAGGATAATTACAGTTATTTTTTTATATTTTCCTATTATTGCAAAATTTATTTAAATCGTCATCGCCGTGAGGCGCACAGAGTGGACGAGCC
>CAZRYV010000139.1:0-5938 GCA_964604385.1 uncultured Brachyspira sp. | reverse complement strand
ATTGTAATTTATTTATCGTATTGTTTGATTTAAATTTTAATAGAATTATAAATTTTTTTAGAATTTTTTTTAAAAATATCTTGACTTTAATTTTAAAAAATAATATAATCGCAAATTAAAAATTAAATACGGTTTAATACAAATGAAATTATAATGGAGGTAAAAATGTTGTCATTAAATCAACTCGTAAACAAAATGAAAAACGAAACATTATATTTTAAATCGGTTTATTCTATCAACAGAATAAGCATCAATTTTAAGGAAATCGATTACGGAATAAAATTTATATACAGAGAAAAAGATTTTATTTTGGCTAAACCTTCTAATGAAACGAACGGTTATATTTTGCAAGGAAATTTTATAGTTGGAAAAATAGATTTATTGCATGCCGAAAATTTTCTAATCAGCGAAATAATAAGAGAATGCGACAATATTTTGGATAATCCTTTTACCGCTCGCATTAAAGTTATAAAACCGAATATTGATATTTTTCAGAAAGTAAATTTTGGAGACATATTTATTAGACTCGGAAAAAATAAAATCAATATGGTTAAAATAATAAATGCAAAATAGCGTATATTTTTTCTATAAATATAACTATAGTTGCGGGAAGTATTCCTACAAATATTAAAATTATTCCTATAATAAATGCGAATATTATCGACATTGATATAATGATTATATATTTGAATATAGCCACAAGTATATCGAATAATCCGCTTTTCATATAATATCGTTTTTCTTATGAGCGAAAAAATAAATATTGCGTCCCGCCGCTCGCATTTTTTCCTCGTATAAAGTTATTCCATAATTTTCAATTTTTTCAGTATATTCTTTTTCCAAAACATTTTTAAATATTTCGGATTCTTTATATATTGGATTCATTATATTCAAAGCGTAATTATCATCGTCAGTCGCCGAATAAAATACGCCATTGTCTTTAAGCAGAAAATATATTTTATTTAAAAATTCTTTATTAAATATTCTTCTATGCGAATGTTTTTTCTTTTGCCAAGGGTCGGGAAAATTTAGATAAATATTGTCGAATTTATATTTATTAATCAAATATTTTTCCATAACAGAATTTGCCTCGCCGAATATTATCGTGAGATTTTTTATATTTCTTTTATAAGCCTTTAATACGGTTTTTTTAACCGCCTTATAAGAATATTCTATTCCTAAAAAATGTTTTTCTTTGTTGTTAATCGCAAGTTCGACTATAAATTTTCCATTTCCGCTTCCGATTTCCAAATCCGCTTCATTATAACCAAATAATCTTTTTTCCAATTCGCAGGCTATAATATTACTGTCGTTTATATTAAAGTCGTCTATTATATATTCTTTTAAAATTTCTTCGTTAAGGTTTATATTTCTGATAAAAATTCTCCCGTAATAATTTTTTTCAATAATAATTTTTAATAATTTTAATAATTTTTAATAAATACTTTTTAAAATAACGCTTTCAACGCTACATAATATCTTCCGTCCGTAGCGCCTTGAAAACCAAAATAAACGGAATTAAATTTAAGATAAGCGCAATATTCCAAACAAAATAAATCTCTTTTTTCTTTAAAATCTTTATCAAAATCTTTATCATTACAATTTTTATTATCGTTTATATAAAATAGAGGACGCATAGCTATATTAAATATTTTCCATTCCAAACCAATCTCGAATCTTAAATAATGAGCGTCTTTTTCTCTCCAAGTATATTCTCCAAGCATATTAATCCAAATTTGTCTGTCGAGCAAAGGCAATTTTCCCATAGCGTATATTTGAATTATATTTCGCGTATTATTATAACCGTAATTATTCGGAGAGAGATTATTTTTTTCATGCTGATAAAGAAATTGAGTTTTAAAAAAATCTCCGTTGATTTTAAATAAAACTGCTAAAGGTGAAGATTTATCCGAAAAACCTTGAGAATAAGAAAGTTCAAAATAATGTCCGATAAGTCCCGTCCTAAATCCCATTTCGTTATTTACTCTCGGTATATACCAATGCGGAATATCGTTAAAATTTTCCGTTGCAGAATCTACTACGGAAGGAATAAGCATAAAAGTAGAACCGTTAATATCGTTTGCCGCTTTCATTCTAAAAGATAATAAAATTCTAGTCAAAGTTATCGTTTCTATTCCCGCATCGTAAAGTTCTATTTTTCCCGTAGTTTTGTTTTTGTCAAATATTCCAAATTTTCCCGATAAAGTCGCAAAAGGCGTGGCGGAAAATATCCAATCGTAATGAAAACTTTTTCCAAGCGAAAGATACATATCGGGCATACCGAATCGTTTTTTTCCTAAATTTACTCCTATTAAAGTATTCATATGAAATTCTATAGTTGATAATTCGTATAAAGTTCTCGAAGAAAAAGAATCTTTTCGCGGATTATTTCTTTTATAGCTTTCATGAATATAATCGTAGTCGATAAAACTTTCCGTAGTTCTTTCTATTTCAATAAGAGACAAAATATTTGCCATCGCCTTAAAAAATTTTTGGTCTTTTTCCGTATACGGCGATTGAGCGTATATTTTTACATAACTTAAAAATAAAGTTAATAATATTATTTTTACAAATATTCTCATTTTATCGATTTAAAATTAATATTTTTTATTCTACCATATAATTTAAAAATTGACAATTATATTATATATGATATAATTTTATAAGAATACTATTTTGGAGTTGTAAAGTGGAAGAATTTAGTATTTTGGAAATGAAGGTAAAAGATTTATTAAGCAGATACGAATCGCTTTTGGCAGAGCAGAGAGGTTTAAGCGAAAATATAATTTATTTGAATAAAGTAAAACTCGAACTCGAAAATAAGATTAATTCTTTTAAAGAAGAAAAAACGATATTAGAAACCGACAAAAGAAATATAGCTGACAATCTTAACATCTTTAAAGAAGAGAGAGACAATTTACTTAAACAACTCGAAGCGGCAAGAATCGAAAGAGACAATTTAAAAATCAATGTGGAAAAAACAGAAAAAGATTCAATAACTTTAATAGAAGAAAACGACAATCTTAAAAATAAAATTCAAAATATAAGCTCTGAAAACGAAACTTTAAAAAAAGAAAACGCCGACTTAAAATCAAAACTCTCGCAACTGATAAGCGATATAGACAATGCGATGAAATATAATAAAGAAAATAATCAGGAATTTAATCGGCATATAAATCATACCGAAATCGGTCATGAAAAACATGAAAAAGATAAAGAGAATAACGCCGAAAATTTGGAAAATAACGAATATATAGAAAACGATAATATTTACAATAACGATGGCATAGAAAAAAATACGGAAAATGCTGAAAACGAAGAATACATTGAAGATTTTAAAGAGCAAATAAAAGAGAATATAGTTAATAATGACGAATTAAATAAAAATGAACCGCAAAAGGTTTTTGAAAATAGGAATACTTGGAATAATATAGCTTCCGTAAGAGTTTCCGAAGATGAAGACCCTTTTTCAAGCGCTTCGGATTCAAGTTGGGATAACGACATTAAATACGATGATAATAACGATAATAAAAATGATAAAGAAGATAGCGAATATCAATCGGAAGAATTGCAAGAAGTTATAGACGAAAAAGAAAACGATTATAAATTTGATTCAAACGAAGAAGACCAATATATGTTCGGAGATGATGACGAGGAAGAGTTTTTCTTCGACAGCGAATCAAAGTAGCAAATAAAAATAACAGGTAAAAAAATGAGTAATAGTTTAGAAGTCAATATATTCGGAAGAACTTTGAATATAAAATCGCAAGAAGATAATATAGAATATTTAAAAGAACTTGCCGATTTTGTAGACAAAAGCATGAACGATATAGCGGAACATTACGGTTCGGATAAGCCGAGAGATGTGATAGCTATACTCGCATGCCTAAATATAGCCGATAACTTGAAATTGGAAATCGCAAACAGCAAGGCGGGAAACGATACTTTAATTGCCTTAAAAGAAAGCATTGCAAAAAGGTCTAGAGAATTGATAAGACTTATAGACGAAGTCGAAGAGAAATAAATAGAATCTTAAACCATTAATAATAATTTATTTTTCTATATATGCGTAATTAAATTTATATCTTCCTAAAGGATTAAATATTGCGCCTTTCAATTTTGGATTTATCATAAAAGGGTCCATTCTGTAAATTATTGGAATTATCGGCATATAATCGAATAATATATCCTCCGCTTTATGCATAGCTTCCATTCTTTCTTTTTCGTTTTGAGTTTTTGCGGCAAACTCGAGCAAATTATTAAATTCTTCGTTTTCAAATCCCGTATGATTTACCGAACTTGATTTTGAAAAGAAATTAAGCATAGCCATAGGGTCGCTGAAATCCGAAGTCCAACCCGTTCTTGCCAAATCAAAATCTTTTTGAACCATAGCCTGAAAGGTTTCGTTATATTCTTCCGATTTAATCAATATGTCTATACCTAAATTATTTCTATACATATCTTGTATAGCCTCACATATAACGGTAAAATATCCGGGCGTGCTTCTCACTTCCAAAACGGGAAATCCATCTCCGTTAGGGTAGCCCGCATCCGCAAATAATTTTTTAGCCTCTTCTACATTTTTTTGATAATTATTAACATCTATATAATTTCCACCGTTTTCTCTAAAATCTTTTCCGTCATAATCTTTCATTCCCGTAGAAACAAAAGCGCCCGCGGGTATCTGATTCATTTTTACCACATTCGATATTATATAATTTCTGTCGAAAGCGAGCGACAAAGCTCTCCTTATATTTCTATTGGTTAAAACTCCTTTTTTTGAGTTTATTTCTAAAAAATATATTCCGTAAGCGGGTTCTTGTAAAATATAATTTTCTTTCATTAGGGAAGGTATCTCTCCCATTGGCGCTTCTATAACAGAAAATTGCAAAGAGCCATTTTTCATCGCGGCAAACGCCGTGTTGGAATCGTCCATTATAAGAACGGTTATTTTTTTCGCTATAATTTCATCTTTCGCATAATAATTTGGATTAACTTCCATAACTATTTTTTCATCCTCTTTCCTCTCCGTCATAATATAAGGTCCGTTTACTATATAGGTTTCAGGTTTTCTGCTCCATTCGTCTCCAAACTTTTCTATAATATCTTCTCTCACGGGAAAATATGGACTGCTAACAGAAATATATTCCAAAAAATAAGGAGTCGGATTTTCCAAGATAATTTCTAAAGTATAATCGTCTATCGCTTTTACCTGCAAAGCGTCGACATCCGAATTTCCGCTTATCACAGAATTTGCATTTTTTATAACCTTAAGCATGTGGGAATAAGTAGCCGCCGTTTTAGGATTAGCCGCTCTTTTTAAAGCGTATTCGAAATCGGAAGCGACAACGGATTTTCCATCGCTCCATTTTGCATTCGTTCTTAAATGAAAAGTATATTTTGTTCCGTCAATTGATATATCCCAACTTTCCGCCATTCCCGAAACCACATTATCGGCGCTATCTCTTTTGGTTAAACCTTCAAAAAAATGAATCATATAAATAGAACCGAAACTTAAAGAGTTTAAAGTTGGGTCTAATGTTCTCGGCTCGCCTCCAAGATTAATTGCAATCTCTCCATTTTTGAAAGAATTTAAATTTTCCGTTTTTCGATTATTGTCGCATGAAACTAAAACCGATAAAAATAAAGCTAATGAAAAAATAAATAAATTTTTCATTTTTAAAATCCTTTTTAATTTTTTAATAAAACTTTTAAATTTATAGGCAACGATTATATTTTAAATTTTTATAATGTCAATATTTTAAGTTATGCGAATTATTTTAGACTAAATTTTTTATTTTAAAAATTTTTATAAAAATGCTTGACAAAAAATTAAAAATACCATACAATTAACCCAATATTTAATAAAAATACTTTAGGACAAATTAAATATGATTAATAAACACTGTGATTTAATATACTATAATTCTCTAAAGCA
>CAZRYV010000138.1:0-5971 GCA_964604385.1 uncultured Brachyspira sp. | reverse complement strand
GTAATTTCAAATTATTGACTTGACTTTCTTATTATTATTCTTGAAGGTTTTTGCCTCGTCTTTCTTTTGAAAATCGATTTTTTATTTTCCTTTTTTTGAGATTCCAAATTCGCTTCTATTATGTTCGTTATATTTTGAGAATTTTCTTTATTTGATTTATCTTTTTCGTTTATTTCGTTGCTTTCTATTTCTAATATCAGATTTTTCACTTTTTCTATTTTTAGATTAAGATTATTTTCGGTTTCTTCCGTATTCGATATTATAAGTTGATTTAAATTTTCTTTGTCGAAATATACTCCCGAATTTTCCGAACTTATCAATCGCATAAGTTTATCCGTGTCTATGCGAGAATATTTGTCTAATTTAACATATATCGAACTTTGTCCTTCTATAACAGAAAGCACTCTCGCTCTTTTAAGAATAACTTTGAGTTTCGCTATTTCAAATATATCGTCTATCGCTTTTGGTATTTTTCCATATTTATCCGACATATATTCTTTTGCCGAATCTATATCCTCGTCGCTTTGAGAACGAAGTATTAATTTATAAACGGAAATTTTTTCTTTAACATCCGATATATAGAAATCGGGAATATATAAATCGTATTTAAAATCTATAATCGTGTCAAAAGTAACTTCCCTAATCTCTCCTTTAAATTCGTTTTTAGCCTCTTCAAGCATCTGAATGTAAAGCTCGTATCCGACTTGATAAATCATCCCCGACTGTTCGTTTCCTAAAATATTGCCCGCTCCCCTTATTTCCAAATCTCGCATAGCGATTTTAAATCCCGCTCCCAAATCGGTATGTTCCGAAATAGCGGTTAATCTTTTATAAGCAACTTCGGTTAATGCCAAATTTTTCGGATAAAACATATAAGCGTAAGCCTCTCTGTCGCTTCTTCCAACTCTTCCCCTTAATTGATAAAGGTCGGATAGTCCCAATGTATTCGCATTTTCTATCAATATAGTGTTTGCATTCGGTATATCTATTCCGTTTTCTATTATGGTAGTCGAAACCAATATATCGTATTTATAATCTATAAAATCTTTCATTATTTTTTCAAGCTGATTTCCAAGCATTCTTCCATGCGCCACGCATATTCTCGCCTTTGGATATAATTTTTTTATAAAAAGCGCAAAAGAATCTATGCTTTCCACTCTGTTGTATAAATAAAATATCTGTCCTTTTCTTTCAATCTCTCTCTCTATCGCCGATATTACCGTCTCTTCGTTAAACTCCATAACAAAAGTTTTTACGGGTATTCTGTTTAATGGAGGAGTTTCTATTACGCTTATATCTCTTATTCCCGTCAAAGCCATATTTAAAGTTCTCGGAATCGGAGTTGCGGATAATGTTAGAACATCCGTTTCCAATCTCAATTTTTTCAAAGCCTCTTTATGGTTTACTCCGAATCTCTGTTCTTCGTCTATAACCACGAGTCCCAAATTTTTAAATTCTATATTTTTTGACAAAAGCGCATGAGTTCCTATTATTAAATCGCATTCTCCGTTTTTCAAACTCTCTTTGCTTTTTTTATGCTCTTTGGATGCGGAAAATCTATTCAATACATCTATCTCTATGGGAAAATCCTTGAATCTGTTTTTGGCGTTATTATAATGTTGTTGAGATAAAATCGTGGTAGGACATAGCATTGCGCATTGTTTGCCTGCCATCACAGCTTTAAAAATTGCTCTGAAAGCAACTTCTGTCTTTCCAAAACCCACATCTCCGCAAACGAGCCTGTCCATCATTTTTCCGCTTTCCATATCTTTTTTTATATCGTTAATCGCCCTTAATTGGTCTGCCGTCTCCTCGTATTTAAATGAAGCCTCAAAATCGTCTTGCCATTGAGTGTCATGTCCGTAAATGTTTCCACGAATATTTGCCCTTATAGCGTATAATCTTATAAGTTCCCTTGCCGTAGCGAGCGCATCCGCTTTGGCTCTGCTCTTTATTTTTTCCCAAGCGCTTGTCCTTAAAGAAGTTAATTTAGGATTGTATTCTCCGCCAGAAATATATTTTTGGACGAAATTCATCTGTTCTACGGGAATATATAATTTGTCTCCTTCGGCATATTCCAAAGTTAAATAATCCTTTTCTTTTCCGTTGGAAGATTTTCTAGTTAAACCCAAATATTTTCCTATTCCATAATTTACATGAACCGCATAATCTCCGATATTTAAATCAATAAAAGTGTCTATTATATTTTTATTTACTTTCGGAAGTTTTTTTATCTTTTTTCTCTTTCTTCCAAATACTTCCCAATCGGCTATAAATATTGTTTTTATATCGTCTTTTATAAATCCCGAATAGGACGGAGCCGTTATAATATAGAAATTATTTTTATTATTAGACAAATCGAGTTTTTTATCGCTTTCGATTATAATATTTTCTTCATTGTCGTTTTCATTTTCTTTATCATTTATGTCATTATTTATATCGATTTGATAGTCGATTATAATGGGTTTCAATTCCTGCATTATTTTATAGAATCTCTTCGCTTGGTCGCTATATCCTGTCGATAAAATTATTAAATAATCTTTCTCTCTATAATTTTTTATATAATCCAAAAAATCCGTAAGTTTCGATTTGAAAGATTCTCCTTCGATAAAATTAAATTGATAAGTGTTATTTTCGTTTATGAAAGGAGAGATATTTATTGATTTTTTAATTATATTATCAAAATAATCATCGTCAATATATAATTCGCTTAAGTTTTCAATCGCATTAAAAATATTATCTGCAGAATTAAAATTTTCTTCTATGGAATTTAATATATTTACGAGTTTATTTTTTAATTTCAAATTGTCGTCTATGAATATCGTTTTGTCTTTAAAATAATCGAATACGGTTTCTAAATTGGAATAAAACAACGGAAGTAAATTTTCGCTTCCCGCAAAATATTTTTTTTGATTTATACTATTTTTAATCTCCTCATCTATATCTTCCCGTTTCAAAAATTCTTCTATCACAGAATCGCTATACACGGCTTCTCGCATCGGATATATAATAATTTCATCCAAATTTTTAAACGAACGCCCGTCTTCTATTTTAAATAATCTTATGCTTTCAATATAGTCGTCGAACATCTCTATTCTTATCGGATTATCGTATCCTATTGAGAAAATATCTATTATGCTTCCTCTAATTGCCGCCGTTCCGATTTCGTAGACTTCCATTTCTATTATATATCCCAAATCATGCAATTTTAATCTCAAATCTTCCAAATTGAGTTTTCCGTTTACTTTTAAATTAATATATAATTTTTCCAAATCTTTTCTGTTTGGCAATTTTTTTGTAATCGAGTTTATAGAGGCTATTATTATCGATTTTTCATTATTTATAAGTTTGTATAAAATATTTACTCTCTCTTGAGCTATATCCGTTATCGGCGACATTTTTGTAAAAGGAACGCTGTCGTAAGCGGGAAAATAATAATTCGGAATATTGTAAAAATTTAAAGATTGACTTAAAAGCATAGCTTCGCTTTCGTTTTCTTTTATTATTAAAATACTTTCATTTTTTTCTTTAAAAAAAGATGCGAAAAATAAAGCGTCTCCACCGCCTTTTAGTCCGAATATATTTTTTATCTCGGTTATATTTAAAGATTTATACTCTTTACTTTCCGTAAATCTTTCGATTAAGAGACTTGCAATATCAGAATTTTCCATTTTTTGTTTTTATGTCGATTTTTATAATTTATTAATTTAGTAATTTTATAATTTTATAATATAAACAATATCCTATTAAATTGCAATAGTTAATATTATTCCGTTAATAGTCGAAAATATATTATAAGTTTTTTATTGCAAATTTATTTATTACAAATTTTTATGAGTTTTTACAGGGGTTATAAATGAAATTATATTATGTTTTTGTATTGTTGTTTTTAATGTCATGCGCTTCAAATACCAAAGTTCATAATAAAAATTACGATGATATATGGGTAAGCAGAGTTAGAGGAAAAAGCGTTGTTGCCCCAAACGGATATTTATACACATTTATGGATAACGGAAGCGTGGAATACGAAATAAACGGAAAGAAAATGGGAATCGGTTTTTTCGTTTATGCAGAAAGTGAAAGCAAAGCCTATTATTACGAGAGAATTTCGCTTAACAATATCGCTTATAATATTCAAGCTGCGGTTCCAAAAACGAATGTCAGCATGTATGTTAGTTTTATAATTTCAAACGACTATTTAATGATGACTTCGGGATATACAAAAAATTATTATAATAGATTATCCGCTTGGAAGAAATCCAATTTAAATATGTTCGGCGTATTGCGGGAAGGAAAAGATATGTCCGAATATCCGATTCCTTATATAGACGAAATTAATTTTAATCAATTTATAGAATTCGGAAAATTACGAACTCACAGAAATTAATTTTTACAAATTATTTAAAAACACCGTTAATCACATTTCTAAATTTAACGATATCGAATATTCTTGTGGTTTTGCTTTTTTGAAGCGAAGAGCGAACTATCAATATATTATATTCCAATAAATTATTATATACAAAATCGGAATCAATAATTATAGAACTTTTTTTATCGGCGCTCGCCTTACAATCCAAATTATCGGGAAGCTCGTTTCCAAATTTTAAAAATATTTTATGATTTTCAAATACCAAATCCGAACTGTTCCATTCTATAATTATATTCTTTTTTTTAGATTCTTTTTCAATTATGACTTTTAAATAGGAATCATCTACCCAAGAAGATAATTTATAAGCGGGCAATTTTAATACGATATTTTTTTCTTCATCCGTAATCTGCCAATCGTTGTTTTTTATGCTGTAAATTTCTATATCCATTATATCTTTATCTTTCATAAATCCTCCCGTTTCTAATTTAAAACAAATTTTTTCATAAATATTTTTCTTAATTTGCTTTTATTATTACATCCATAATAAACGCATATTATATTATCTTCGTCATTAATGCAAGAAGGATAACCGCAATCGGGATTTGTCATAGAATCTTCTATTATTATTTCTTTAGAATCGTTAATGTTTCCGATTAAATCTTTGTCTATATTTTTAATTTTATCCAACACTCTCGCCCTTATTCCGTAAGGTTTTAATCTGTATCCGTAAGTCAAAAGCAGTCTTCCGTCTTTTAAAAGCAAAGGATTCAAAGGATAGCCATTTATATTCGTAGCTTCGGGTTTTGAAAACGATTTTCCTTTATCGTGTGAATAAGCCACAGAGGTATAACCGTATTGATTATTGAAATGAGTTCTTATGAAAGCTATTATACCGCCTTTATAATTTATCAGAGAAGGTTCGAAATATTCTATTTTTTTGCCTTTTTTAATTTCCGTTTCGCATAACAGAGTTTTTATTTTCCAATTAATTAAATCTTTCGAGCTTATTATATAACATTGATATTTATTTTTTTTATAATTTCTATTTGTTTTATTCATGGGTTTTTTATAAGCGTAAATTGCCGCAAGTATTTCGTTTCCAACTTTTATCATATTTCCTCTTATGGCAAAATGTTTTATTCCGTTGTTTAATTTTATTATATTCGGTTTTGAAAACGATTTTCCGCCGTCAGAACTTACGCATAAACCTATGCCGTCAATCAAAGCTACAGTATTATTATATTCGATAAAAGCGTAATCTTCGAATAAATTTTTTTCGTTCATAGGATGGAATGTATATCTAAAATAATACGCCAAAATATTTTTATCGTCCACTTTAAATAATTGCGGGTCCTGTTTTGCGGCAGAATCGCATCCTCCGATTTCAAATATATCCGTAATTTTATTTTTATTCACAACAGAAACAATCGCCTTGCTTAAAGAATGTAAATGGGAATAATTTTTTTTAAGTTTCGGCGCCAATCTAAAACTTACCAAATATTTATTTTTTTTAAGATAAATTATGCTCGGAAAAGCAGGATAGAAATTTTTATTTTCGTATAAAACCGTTTCGTCTAAAATTTTTATATCGTTATTTTTCAT
>CAZRYV010000137.1:4931-6040 GCA_964604385.1 uncultured Brachyspira sp. | reverse complement strand
CTTAAATTAATATTTCTCATAATAGTTATTATTATATAATATTTATAAATTTTGTCAACGGTTTATTTTAATATTTATTTATATTTTTATACATAATTTTTATATTGTTTTTCCATTCGTCTACCAATTCTTTTGGCTCCAACGGAATTGCGTTGAAACCTTGAGATAAAACAAATCGCAAAATCTCGTAAATCTGTCCGCTTGAAAAAGTTATTATAACCGAACCGTCTTCCATTTTTTCAATTTTTTGGTCGTTTGAAAATCTACGCTCTGAAACATAAACGGCGGATTCGTTAAAAAATTTTATCTTGCATTTTTTTATATAGTCGTTTATGAAGACACCGAAAGAAGATGAAGAGGATTCTGTATATTTAAAATCTTTAGGAGGTTTAAAAGTTTCGTCCGTAAGTTTGATGGAAGTTATTCTATGAAGACAATATAAACTAACGGCGTCTTGTCTTTTTGAATATCCTGCAAAATACCAAACTCCCGCTTTTGAAACTATTTGATATGGAGCGATATAATAACCGTAGCCTTCGGTTTTTCTCCAAGCGCCTTTATAGGAAAATTCTATATAACGGTTTTCTTTTATCGCCTTGATTAAAATATTCCAAGTTTCTTCGGAAAAATCGGGGGAATATTCTTCTATAAAAATTATTCTTTTTTCAAAATTGTTATTGTCGGTTTTGATTATAATATTATTAAAATAGTCAAAAATATCTTTTACATGTTTATATATCGGAGTTCCTTTATATTGAGATAAAAGTTTCATAGCGATATAACCGGCAAAAACTTCTTCCTCGTTTATAAATAAAAGAGGCAGTCTAAAAGTTTTGTCCATATAATAATAACCTTTCCTAGTTTTATCGTATTCTATCGGAGCTTCAAGCATATTTCTCATATATTCTATATCTCTCTTAATCGTTATCACGCTTACGCCTTCATATTTTGCGGCAAGTTTTGGGGCGGAAGGATATTCGCCTTTTGAAATTTCTTTATCTATAAAAAGCATTCTCGCATAGGGAAGATTATGAGCCGTTTTAATCTTTTTATTTTTATTAGTTTTTTTCTTCATGATAATGATGCCTCTTTTCCTTTATAATTTTTTA
>CAZRYV010000137.1:0-4831 GCA_964604385.1 uncultured Brachyspira sp. | reverse complement strand
TTATAATTTTTTATAATTTTCGTCATTATAACATAAAACAAATATCATACAACGATATTCGTTTTAAATATAAATTTTTTGAGTTAAAAATTAAAGTTAAAGAATAAATAAAGGATGATAAATAAAATAATCCTTGACTAAATTTTATATATATGTTAATATTGGAAACAGATTTTATATGTTCGCGTATAGGATATTATATTAACATTAGGAGATATTTTATGGCTGTAAAAGTAGCAATAAACGGTTTCGGACGAATAGGGCGTTTGGTTTTTCAGGCATTGGTTGAACGCGGTTTGTTAGGCAAAGAGATTGATATAGTCGGAGTAGTCGATGTCAGCACGGATGCAGAGTATTTCGCTTATCAATTAAAATACGACACCGTTCACGGAAGAATGAAAGCCGACATAGGACATGAAGGAGACGATGTATTGGTAGTTAATGGTTGCAAAATAAAATGCATACCTGCGGCTCCTTTAAATCAGTTGGATAAACTTCCATGGAAAGATTTGGGCGTGGAATATGTTATAGAGTCTACGGGACTTTATACGGAAAAAGAAAAAGCTCAAGGACATATCGCTGCGGGAGCGAAAAAAGTTATAATAAGCGCTCCGGGAAAAGGCGATTTAAGAACTTTCGTTTACGGAGTTAATCATGAAGAATATAATCCGTCAGAGCATCATGTGGTTTCAAACGCAAGCTGCACAACAAACTGTTTGGCTCCGCTAGTGCATGTTATTCTTAAAGAAGGCATAGGAATAGAAAAAGGGCTTATGACTACCATTCACTCTTATACCGCAACTCAGAAAATAGTTGACGGACCTTCTAAAAAAGATTGGAGAGGCGGAAGAGCGGGAGCTTGCAATACGATTCCTTCTACGACAGGAGCGGCTAAAGCGGTTGGAGAAGTTTTGCCGGCTACAAAAGGCAAATTGACGGGAATGAGCTTTAGAGTCGCTACCCCAGATGTTTCGGTTGTGGATTTGACTTTCAGAAGCGAAAAGGAAACGACTATAGAAGAGATTGATTCTTTAATGAAGAAAGCGAGCGAATCCTATTTAAAAAATATTTTAGGATATTGCAACGAAGAATTAGTGTCAAGCGACTTCATACATGACAATAGAAGTTCAATATACGATTCTTTGGCTACTCTTCAAAATAACCTTAAAGGAGAAAATAGATTCTTTAAAGTTGTTTATTGGTATGACAAAGAATTGGGTTATTCTAACAGAGTTGTGGACTTACTATTATATATGTATAGTAAGAAATAATCTGAATATATTAAATCTATAAAAAATAAGAGGACGCTTAAATTATAACTATTTGCGTCCTCTATTTATATAAATTATATAAAATTAATTATGTGAAATTAAAAGGATAGACAAATGAAAAAAACCGTAAAAGATATAGACATTAAAGGCAAAAAAGTAATAATGAGAGTGGATTTTAATGTTCCGCTCGATAAAGAAACGAATTCCAAAATAACCGATACTACGAGAGTAGACGCCGCTATGCCAACGATAGAATATATACTTTCTCAAGGCGCTTCTCTGATACTTATGAGTCATTTGGGAAGACCTAAAGGCGAGGTTAATCCCAAATATTCGCTAAAGCCCGTTTACGATTATCTAAAAACCAAACTTCCGAATAATAAAGTTATTTTTGCAAATGATTGTATAGGAGACGAGGTAAAAAAATCCGTTTCTTCTTTAAATGCGGGAGATGTTATACTTTTAGAAAATCTCCGCTATCATGCCGAAGAAGAAAAAAACGACTCAAACTTTTCAAAACAACTTTCCGATTTAGCCGATGTTTATGTTAATGACGCTTTCGGAACGGCGCATAGAGCTCATGCTTCCACCGCAGGAATAGTATTAGCAAAACCGAGCATGCCCGCAGTAGCCGGTTTTTTAATGGAAAAAGAAATTAAATATCTTGGAGATGCAGTTGCTGACCCTAAAAGACCTTTTGTCGCCATTATCGGAGGAGCAAAAGTTTCAAGCAAAATTTCCGTTCTTAAAAATTTGCTTAACAAAGTGGATACTCTAATAGTAGTCGGCGGTATGGCTTATACTTTCTTTAAAGCCAAAGGTTATGAAATCGGCGCTTCATTATGCGAAGACGATTACATACAGACGGCTAAAGATATTATGGATAAAGCTAAAGAACTTAATAAAACTTTATATTTACCAACGGACAATGTCGTAGCCGATAAATTCGACAACGATGCAAACAGAAAAACGGTAAATAGCGACGCAATACCTCAAGGATGGATGGGAATGGATGTGGGAGAAAAAACCCTTAAAGAACTTGACAATATTCTTAAAACTGCAAAAACAATAGTTTGGAACGGACCTTTGGGAGTATTTGAAATGTCTAATTTTTCAAAAGGAACTTTCGAGACTGCAAAATTTATAGCGGACAGCGGAGCGGTTAGCATAATAGGAGGAGGCGATAGCGTTTCGGCGGTTAATAAATCGGGAGTCGCTGATAAAATGACTCATATATCGACAGGGGGTGGAGCTTCTTTAGAATTTTTGGAAGGAATAGAACTTCCCGGCATAAAAGTTTTGCAAGATAAATAGATTAAAGTAAATTATATATATTTTATATTATTATCTTTTTTGTCATATAGAGAGGCTTTTTTAGTCTCTCTTTTTTATTTTATAAAACTTTTATAAAACTTTTAAAAATTATTTTAAAAGTTATATTTTAAATTTATATTTTAAAAATTTAATTATTTAAATTATTTTAAAAATTCTTAAAAAGAAATTATTATAAGAAAATTATTTAAAAATTATTGTTAAATAAATTAAAAGAAAAAATTAAATATCCAAATATTTTTCTATTTCGCCGAAAGCTATACCCGATTTTTCTTTAACATAAATATCGACTATAGAATGCGTGAAACTCGAAGGTTCGGGATTTACTTCTATTATTTTTGCTCCCGCCCTTTTCGCCAAATGAGGAATCTGAGCGGCGGGCATAACTTCTCCGCCCGTGCCGATTATAATAAACAAATCGCTTTTTTTAGCGTCTTCCATAGAATTTTGAAAATCGTAGGAAGGCAGTTGTTCTCCAAAAAATACAAAAGAAGGTTTTAATATGGCAGAACAGTTCTCGCATTTCGGAGGATTCATTGACAATATTTCTCTGTCTATTTTATATTTATTTTGACATTTCATACATACCGCATATTTTGCAGTTCCATGAAGTTCGTAAACTATTTTGCTTCCCGCTTCCTGATGCAAATTATCGATATTTTGAGTGATAACCGAACGCATTATTCCCGCTTTTTCCAAATTCGCCAAAACTATATGAGCCTTATTTGGTTTGACATTATCTATAGGTTCGTAAAAAACTTTTTTTAAAGATTGCCAAGATTCTTCAGGATGTCGCATAAAATAGGATATTTCCGCAAATTGACTTCCATGCTTTTCCCATAAACCGTCCGGACCTCTAAAAGGAGGAACTCCGCTTTCTACGCTAATTCCCGCTCCCGTAAAAGCTACGGCAAATTTTGATTCTTTAATCGTTTTCGCTATTAATTTATAATCTTTACTATCAATCATAATACAACCATAATTTTATTATACTATCGTTTGCAATTATTTCAATATAAAATTTATAAAATTTTAATAAATATTTAAATATTAAATTTTAAGTAAAATTACAGATTTTTATTTAAACTCGATATGTCGAAAATTTTTCCGCTTTCAAAATTTTTAACTTTTTCTTTTTCCGTCACCGTTATAAATACCTGTCCCAAAGTTTTAATATATTCCAAAATTCCGTCTCTTCTAGTATCGTCAAGTTCAAGCATAGCGTCATCAATTAAAAGTATCGGGATTTTATTTCTGTATTGCGAAAGTATTTTTTCGCTCGCAAGTTTCATTATAAGAGTAAACATTCTTTTTTCTCCTTGAGACGAAAATTTTCTCGAAAGCGAATCTTTATAATAAAATTGATATTCCGCCCTATGTATTCCAAAAAATGTAGTCTTAAGTTTTATCTGCTCTTGCAAAGTGTTTTCCAATTTTTTAATATAATCGTTTTCATTTTCAATATCTTCTATTGTCGACAAATATTTAATCGTATAAGGATTTTCGTTTCCAAATATTTCCCTGTAAGTTTGATTCATTTTCTCTTCCAAAACGCTTGAATATTTTAAATTTTCTTTCGCTATATATAATGAAAGTTTTGCAATATCTCCGTTGTAAATATGCGATTCGTTCGGTTTTTTTATAAGGCAGACATTTCGCATTTTTAATAATCTATTATATTTTATCAAAGAAGACAAATATTCGGACGATATTGAAGAGATAAGCATATTGAAATAATCTCTTCTCAATTTCGGCTCGCCCAAAACCAAATCGGTGTCGTTTGGAAGAAATATAATATAAAGAATTTTTCCGATTAAATCTTTTCTCGCTGTTATTTCCTTTTTGTCGATAAGAACTTTTTTTAAAATTTTTTTCGGTTTTTTTTGATAGGTTATTTCTATCGCAGTGTCGTAGGATAAATTATCTTCTCTAAATATTCCTCTTATAAAATAATCTTCGTTTCCGTTTTTTATAATTTCCCTATCCAATCTCGTTCTGAAAGATATTCCATTTCCGAGCATATAGATTGCTTCCAAAATATTTGTTTTTCCCACGCCGTTTTTTCCGTATAAAACATTAATTTTGTCGGAAAAATCAAACGCTATATCGTTATAATTTCTGAAAGAACGGAGAGCGAGATTTTTGAGTGTCATTTATACGCCTTTAATTTTGTTTTATAAATTATATATTAGTTTATTCTTTTTTGATACATTTACAAAATGAAAAAA
>CAZRYV010000136.1:0-6092 GCA_964604385.1 uncultured Brachyspira sp. | reverse complement strand
CAATATTCGTTTCTGTTTCCTCATAAGCGAAATAATCATCTTCCGTCATTTCTTCATTTTCGATAAACTCGGCGTCAATTTGAGATTGTCCGTTTTGATTAGAAGATTCGTTTGAACATCCAACTGCAATAGTTATTGCAATTACCAAAAATAATATCATTAGTTTTTTCATTATAGAACTCCTTGAAAATAAATTATCTATTTATATGATATTATAAGGTAAAAAATAGTCAAGCGCTTTTACTAAAAATTTATTTTTTGTAAAATGTTTTCTTTAATCTTAATTTTTTATTATTTTAATACTATATCTTTAGCGAACCATTTTTGAGATATTTCGGAAGCCTTTCCGTCCGATTTCATTTCGTCCAATATTCTGTCGACTTCAGCTAAAAGTTTGGAATCGGTTTTTCTAAATCCCACTCCGTAAAATTCTTCGGTTAAAGGACTGTTTTCAACGACTACAAAATCAACCTTTTCTTGTGATATATAATATTGAGCTGCAACTTCGTCTATTATAACGGCGTCTATTCTTTTTGCTCTTAAATCTAAAAATGCGTTTACATTAACATCGTATTTTCTAATCTCTTTAGCTTCTTTACTTATAGGGTCCGATTGCAAAGCTTCGTCATTACTTCCTACTTGAACTCCCAAAATTTTTCCCGCCAAATCGTTTTTTGAATTAATATCGTTTCTGTTTTTAGGTTTGACTATAACGAGTCTATTATTAAGGTAAGGTTTTGAAAAATTTATTTGCTCTTTTCTTGTTTCGTTAATTGTAAGTCCATTCCAAAGAACATCGATATCTCCTTTATTCAAACTTAATATGGAACTTGACCAATCTATCGGTTTAATTTCAAGTTTTACTCCCATACGGGAAGCGACTTCTTTAGCTAAATCTATATCGAAACCAACAATTTCTTCAGAATCATCTCTAAATCCCATTGGAGCAAAAGTATCGTCCAAACCCAAAATGAGTTTTCCCGAATCTTTAACTTTTTGTATAGAATTGTCTTCCGTTGAATCTTTTTTGGAGCAGCTTATAGATATTGCAATAATTACTGTCATAATAATCGTTGCCATAATTACATGAAAAAAAGTTTTTAATATTGACTTCATTTTTACATCCTTTTAAAAAATTAATAAAATTCAATTACTATATATTGTAATACTGTTTACAAAAATGTCAATGTTTTTTTATTATTAATCAAGAATTATTAGTTTAAATAATTTCGTAAAACTCTTTTATCTCTCTTGCAACTTTATCTATATCTTCGGGTTTTATTCTTCTATGTTCTTCTCTTCTAAACCAAGTTAATTGTCTTTTTGCAAAATTGCGCGTGCGTTTTTTTATAAGTTCTTTAAGTTCTTCAAAACTCATGGAATTATTAATTATATAATCGTAGCATTCTTTATATCCAATCGCCTGCATAGAAGTTCCGTTAATATCGACATTCATATTTATTAAAGATTTAACCTCTTCGAGTAAACCTTTATCAAACATTAAATCGACTCTTTTATTAATATTATTATAAAGCGTATCTCTGTCTATATCGATTATATAACTTATATATTCCAAATCGATTATTCTTTTTCTTTCTTTTTTAAGCTGCGAGAATTTTTTCCCCGTATTATAAAAAACTTCCAAAGCCCTGACTACTCGTCTAGCGTTATACCTATCTATATCTTGAGCGGATTCTTCATCTACTTTTAAAAGTTCCAAATACAGCGATTCAAGTCCTTCGTTTTCTATTTTTTTATAAAGCTCTTTTCTGATTTTAATCGAATTTTCCTTATTGTCGTTTGTTTCGTCAAATATGCCATATTTTATAGAATCTATATAAAAGCCCGTTCCTCCGACTCCAAAAATCGGCTCTTCTTCTTTCGGAATATTTTGAACGACATTTTTGAATATATCGAGATAATCTTTTATATTGAAGTTTAAAGAAGGCTCGATTATATCTATCATTTTGTAATTATATTTTTTGATTTCTTCGGGAGACGGTTTTGCCGAACCTATATCCATATATTTATAAACCTGCATAGAATCTATCGATAATGTTGTAGAATTATTAAAATAATCGTCTATAAGTTTATGGACAAAATTACTTTTACCAGATGCAGTTGCTCCCGATATAAAAATAATTTTTTTCACTTTAATTTATAATATTTCTAATTATATTTTTTTATTTTTATTTTTTATATTTTATTTAAATTTTTTATTTAATTTTATAAGGCTTCTTCTTTGGTTTTAGGAGTTCTTCTCCTTCTTCTAGGCTTCTCTTCATCGTCATTGTTTTCATCTTCATTAGTTGCTGCGGTTTCTTCTTCCGTTTCATCATCTTTCGGTTCTTCTATAGCGTAAGTTTCCGCATCGTATTCTACCGCCGAACTTTTAAAAGGCGCTTCTTCGTCTACAGATATATTTATATCTTCTTCGTATTCATATTTAATATTTCCGTCAAGTATGTTTTTAATAACGGTCGGGATATATTTTCCGTTTCTGTATTTGGTTTCGTTTCTTAATAAATTGCCGCCCGTTTTTGCAAGTTCAATCATAGCTCTGCTAAGTTCGTAGCGATTTCCTTTATACTCTATAAGTTTTTTTAACGGTATTATGCTCATTTTATAACTCCATAAATATTAAATTATTTTTTTGAATTAATTGCCTTTTCAAGTTCTTTATAGGCTTTTTCAATTTCTTCGTTTTTAATTATAAAATCGAATCTGTCTTTATATTCCAATTCTCTTTTTGCATCCCATATTCTGATTTTTATATCCTCTTCGGATTCTGTTCCCCTGCTCTTTAATCTTTCTTTAAGATTTTCTATAGACATAGGCTCTATAAATATATATTTAGCCTTTATTCCATTTTCTTTAAGAAATAAAGCTCCTTGAATATCCAAATCGAGTATCAAAGTGTCTTTTTTATTTTTCGCTTTTTCAATTTCCTCGAAAGAAGTTCCGTAATAATGTTCATGGACATTTGCCCATTCCAAAAACTTGCCTTCGTTTATCATCTCTTCGAATTTTTCTTTGTTTACAAAATAATAATCTTTTCCTTCAATCTCTCCGTTTCTTTTTTCTCTCGTGGTATATGAAACGCTAAATAGAGTTTGCGGATGTTTTTCCAAATACTTTTTTATTAAAGTAGTTTTACCGGCCGCAGATGGAGCGGTAATAACGACAATTTTTCCCATAAGATATCCAATTAAAATAAACAATAGAGAATTGGAATAATTATACTAAAAATAAAAAAAAAATCAAGGGTAATTATTTATTAAAGTATGGCATATAAGCACTTGACAAATTTGTCATATTTTGTTTTAATATAATCTACTAAAAAATTTTTAAGGCAATATTTAAAATATGGATTTAAATCTTAAAGGAAAAACCGCTTTAATAACGGGAGCGAGCAGAGGAATTGGGAAAAAAATAGCGGAAACTTTGGCGAAAGAAGGCGCTAATATAGTCATAACCGCAACGAATATTGAAAAAGCATCTTTGGTTGCAGAAGAATTAAAAAAACAATATAATGTCGAAACTTTGGCTTTGCAGCATGATGTTAAATCAAGTTCTTCGTGTAAGGAAATTGTGGATAAAACGGTAGAAAAATTTAACTCCATAGATATATTGATAAATAATGCGGGAATAGCGAGAGATATGCTCGTTATTCAAATGGACGATAACGCTTGGAACGAGGTAATAGGAACTAATCTTTCGGGAGCTTTTTACACTTCGAGAGAAGCTGCAAGATATATGCTTAAA
Organism: uncultured Brachyspira sp.; assembly: GCA_964604385.1. Classification (GTDB taxonomy): domain Bacteria; phylum Spirochaetota; class Brachyspiria; order Brachyspirales; family Brachyspiraceae; genus Brachyspira. Next base: position 2,327 of record CAZRYV010000136.1, on the reverse strand, counting down.
GCAAGGAGAGGAAAAATAATAAATATATCGAGCGTTATAGGAAAAATGGGAAATGCGGGACAAACCAATTATGCGGCGGCAAAAGCGGGAATAATCGGAATAACTAAATCTATGGCTAAAGAATTCGCATCCCGAAAAATATGCGTAAACGCTATAGCGCCGGGTTTTATTCAAACCGATATGACGGGAGTTTTACCCGAAGATACGGTTAAAAATATTATGAATATAACTCCGATAAAAAGATTAGGCAATGCCGAAGATGTGGCTAATTTGGCGGTTTTCCTTTCGTCAGATTTAAGCGATTATATAACGGGAGAGGTAATAGCGGTAGACGGCGGAATGTCTATGTGATTTTTATGCAATTTTAATATATAATGGAATAATATAAATTAATTGAATATTGAATAAAGTAGATAAAATAAAAAGCAAATAAGGTTGCCCGAAGGCGCTTTATAATAAATATTTTAATTTTTAAGGAGAAAAAAATGGCATTAATCGATGAAATTAAAGATGTGGTTGCGGCTCAATTAAACATCTCGGACAAGAGTAAAATTACGGACACTGCTTCTTTCGTAGATGATTTAAACGCAGATTCTTTGGATTTGGTGGAATTAATCATGGAGCTAGAAAAACGCTATGATATTAAGATTCCTCAAGAAGACCAAGAAAAAATTAAAAATGTAGCCGACGCCGCCAAATATATCGAAGAGCATAAAAAGTAAATAATATTAAAATTTTCCCGTAAAATAATTTATTTTTGCGGGATTTTATTTTTTTGATTTAATTGCTTGAATTATACTTAAAATTATCAGGAGCTATTTATATGAGTGAACGAAGAGTCGTAGTTACGGGACTTGGAGTAGTAAACGCTTTAGGGAACGATGTTAAAACATATTGGAACAATCTTCTAAACGGAGTTTCGGGAGTTAAAAAACTTTCTAAATATTTTGACCCCGATAAAGAGCAGCTTATAACGAAAATCGGAGCGGAAGCTTTGCCGCCCGAAGGAGATTATTATTCCGATAAAAAAATGTTGAGAAGATTGGACCCGTTTATAAATTTTGGAATATATGCGGCTTATCATGCTTTTAAACAATCGGGTATAGAACCAAAAAGCGGTTTCGACCCTTTTAGAGCGGGCGTGATTATAGGAAGCGGTATCGGAGGAGTTACGACTTTATTACAAAATCATAGCGTTATATTGTCGGACGGACCGAGCAGAGTGTCTCCGTTCTTCGTTCCTATGCAAATAGTAAATATGACGGCGGGACTTATATCTATTGAATATGGCATGAATGGACCTAATTACAGCGTGGTTACGGCTTGCGCTTCTTCGAATCATTCTATAGGTTTGGGTTATAAACATATTAAAGACAATGAGGCGGATATTATGGTTGTTGGAGGAAGCGAGGCTACGATAAATCCTCTTACGATAGCGGGATTTAATAACGCTAGAGCTTTATCCACAAGAAACGATGAACCTGAAAAAGCTTCAAGACCTTTCGATAAAGGCAGAGACGGTTTTGTTATATCGGAAGGAGCGGGAATATTGATATTGGAAGAATACGAGCATGCCAAAAAAAGAAATGCCGACATACTCGCCGAAATTTGTGGATACGGTTTTACGGCGGACTCTAATCATATTACGGCGCCGCGTGAAGACGGAGCTATGGGAGCGAGAGCAATGTCGCTTGCAATAGAAAGCGCAAAAATAGCTCCTGAAAAAATCGACTATGTCAACACTCATGGAACTTCCACGCCTATGGGAGATATAGCGGAAGTTAAAGCGATTAAAAAAGCTTTGGGAGAAGACAACGCCAAAAAAATCAAAATTAATTCTACAAAATCTATGATAGGGCATGCTTTGGGAGCTGCAGGCGGAGTTGAAGCGGTTGCGACAATTATGAGTATTATAGATTCTAAAGTTCATCCTACAATAAATATAGAAGAACAGGACCCCGAGTGCGATTTGGATGTGGTGGCAAATACGGCACAAGATTATAAAATAGAATATGCGATAAGCAATTCTTTTGGTTTTGGCGGACATAACGCTTCGGTAGTATTCAAAAAAATATAGAAACTTAAAATTATAATAATAAGCCGTGTAGTTTACGCGGCTTTTTCTTTTTGTGCAGATTTCCACGTTTTTATCAATGTTTGCAATAATAAATTTATTTATAATTTTCTTAAATTAAACCCCTTGACAAAAAATTAAAAAACTATATAATAAAATCAATATTTAATAATTAACAAAAATACTTTAGGACAAATTAAATATGATTAATAAACACTGTGATTTAATATACTGTAATTCTCTAAAGCAAACG
>CAZRYV010000135.1:4945-6095 GCA_964604385.1 uncultured Brachyspira sp. | reverse complement strand
AAAAATCAATTTGTTCTATTATCCGAGTGGAATCGAAATTTTTAAAATAATCATCCGCAACTTTGTTTTTCAATTCTTCTTCTTGAATTTTTAAGTCATAACTCATATCATAATCCTTTATAAACTGAAATAAGATAAGGTAAAATTTCATCGGGATTTAATTTATTCAAACAATCTACCGTTTTGCATCCTCGCTTGACATATTCGCAGTGAAAACTTTTTATAAGATTGCAATATTTTTTTCTCGCTTCTATATTGAAAGATTTTTCTCCTCTCGTTCCGTAAATTAAAGGCAAAGTGTCGCCGAATATTCCGATTGAATAAATATTAAAAGCGTTTGCTATATGCAAAGGGGCGCTGTCTCCTCCGATTAATGCGTAAGAATGTTTTATAACCGCCATTAATTCTCTTATCGAAAGTTTAGCCGTAAAATCTTCCGCTATTATATTTTTTAATTTTGCTTTCATTTTATCTGCAAATTCTATATCTTCTTTAGAATTTGAACCTATAAGAATAATCGGAACTTGAATTTTTTTATAAAACATTTCTATAAGTTTTGCAAAATTATCTGCGTTATATCGTTTGCTTATTCTTGTCGCTCCTCCATGAACTATGAGAGCATTTTTATAATTTTTCATTTTTTTGATTCCAAAATTATTTTCTTCTTCGTTTAAAAATAATTCCGTATTTTTTCCGTTAGATTCTATATTCATAGTTTTTAGTATTGATAAAATCGTGTCAACTATATGTCTGCTATGTTTTTTCCAAGAAGTTTTTTTATTTAATAATATTCCTCTCAATTCGCTGTTCACTCCCGCTCTTAAAGGAATTTTAGCCTTATATAAAAGCGAAGCTCCGTAAAACGCTGTATTTGCCGCAAAACCTATATCGTAATTTTCTTTTTTTATTTTTTCCAAAACATTTTCATCTCTGATTATGATTTTGTTTATATGCGGATTTTCTTTTAAAATATCGATTCCTCTCTCTCCGTTTACCACATCGATTATTCCGTCATTATAATGTTTTTTTAACGCTCTTATCAACGGAGTTATAAATATGGTATCTCCGATATAATTCATTCCTATAATTAATATTTTTTTCATTTTACCGATTAATTATTTCTTTTTATTATGCATATTTTATATTATAT
>CAZRYV010000135.1:0-4845 GCA_964604385.1 uncultured Brachyspira sp. | reverse complement strand
ATTTGTATCTTCTTTTTATTCGAATTAATCTTTCTTTTCTTTGTCCTAATTCTCGCTCTTCGTTATATATTTTCATTACTTCAAAGAAAAGTATAAACATTAAAGGTCCGAGTATTATTCCCGATAAACCGAAGAATAAAACTCCGCCGAGTATTGCAAAGAAAATAAATAAAGGATGCAGTTCTATTCTGTTTCCCAAAAGCAAAGGACGAACGAAATTGTCGGGTATCGTTATAAAAAGCCAAGAGGTGATTAAAAATATTATAGCTTTTATTACCTCGCCTTTTATAATAAATAAAATTCCGAGAGGAACCCATATAATCGTAGTGCCTATTATCGGCATAAAAGACGCTATTATAGTGAGAAAACCAAAGGTAAAAGAATTTCCCACCCCAAATATAGAATAAACCGTAAAAGCGCAAAAACCTTGAAAAATTCCCGTAAAGAGATTTCCAAATATTATTCCTTTGATTCCTTCTGAAACTTGTTTAAATAATCTGTCTATATATTTTTTTTCTATAGGAAGCAGAGTCCTGACCTGTTCTATAAGATAATCTCCGTCTACGAAAAAAAAGAATAAAGAGAACATCATAAAAATAAACGAGCTTACAAAAGTTCCCGTGCCTTTTAATAGACTCGATACATTTCGCGTTAGATAAGAACTTATAAAAGTTAAATTCGACAATGAAAAATCCTGAATCTGTTTTATTATATCTTCTATTGAAGTTTCAAAAGGAAGTCTTTCAATCATTTCGTTCAATCTTGGATTATGTATAAGTTCATTTATATTAAGATTCATAAAATATTTTATTCCTATATTCGATATGTCTATAAGCTGCGCTACTATCGTATAAAAAAGAATGCTTGTCGGAACTAAAAAAATTATTAAAGAAGTTAGGGAAAAAAGTAAAGCCAAAGTGTTTCTTTTAATAATAGCCAAATTGGTATTTTTTTTATAACTTTTGCCCATCGCCTTTATAAAGAGAGGATTGAGAATAACATAAAAAACTACAGCAAAAAATATTATCATACCAAAAGGTTTTAAAAGCTGATACATTATTGTTATAGCTAAAAATATAAAACCTATAAAAAAGACATAACCGATATTGTTTCTGTTCATTAAAAAATCTCTCCAAAAGTTTGTCCGACTTTCAAATTTGTAATTTATGATTTACGATTAATATTATATTAAAAATAATATATTGTCAAAAATTTAATTTTAATTATTTTAATTTAAATTATTTTATGTTATTATTGATTTTGAGAAATCGTTTTAAAGACTTATTAAAAATTAAAAATTAAATAATAAATAAAAAAAATAAATAAAAAACAATAATGAGAAATGATAAAATTATGGAAAAAATCGGCGATATAAAATTAAATAAAGAACAAGAAAAAATTATAGAGAACTTTTTAAATAAAAATGCATGTTTTGTCAATGCATCCGCTGGCACGGGAAAAACCACCACAATAACCGAAGTTTATATAAAACTATTGGAAGCGGGCGAGAAAGTGTCGAACATTGTCGTAATAACTTTTACCAAAGCTGCCGCAAATGAAATGCTCTTAAAAATAAGAAACAGAATAAGAAAAAAAATAAACGAAAAAAATTCTGATAAAAAAATCGGAGAAAATTTTGATAAAGATTATTGGCAGAAAATTTATAAAGAATTGTTATTAAATTCAAAAATTTCCACTATAAACGCTTTCGCTCATTCAATCGTAAAAGAATATTCCATGCATTTGGGTATGCCTCCGAATTTTCGTATTTTGGAAGAAAATAACGAGGCTGACGAAATATTGCGAGAAGGAATTTTAAATATATTGGAAAAATCCGAATGCGGAAAAAAAGTAAAAAAACTCTACAGAATATACGCCGAAGAAGATAAAGACAATTTTATAAAAAGCGTGTTTAATTTTCTTATAAAGATAAAACCGAGATTGGAGAATATCGGAGAATTTGAAAAAGCGGCTTTAGAATGCGTAAACATAGAAGATAAAAAATATAACGAACAATATAATAAAATTACAAATTATTCCGTAAGCATTATAAACGACAATTCAAAACAAAATAAAACTGTAGAAAATTGCAAAGAAAATATAAAAAAATTATTGGGATGCGTGAAAAAAATAGAAAAAAAAGACGATATAAAAAATTTAAATTTTATAGACTTTGAAAATATAAGAGAAAATTTAATTTTAGTTTCAAAAACAAAACTTGGAAACACGAAAGCCGAAGAATTAAAAAACATACTATTTGATTTAAATAATTTTTGCATTTCAATGATTAAATATCTTGATGCAATTTACAATAAAGACAATTATATCGCCATCATAGATTTTATAAAAGAAACTTTTAACGAATTTGAAAAAATAAAAAAAGAAAACGGCGTTTATTCGCATGAAGATATTATGTCAAAGGCTGTGGAATCTTTGGAAAACGAAACTATATCTAAAGAGATAAGAGAAAATATAAAAGCCCTCATACTTGACGAAGCGCAGGATACGAGTAAACTTCAATTTTCTTTTATAAATTTAATCGTATTTGGAAAAAGAAATATAAAAGAAGAAAATATAAATAAAGAACTTGAAAAAGCAAATAAAAAAATATTGATAGTCGGAGACAGAAAACAATCGATATACAGATTCAGAAATGCAAATTTAAAATCGTTCAAAGAAATTCAAGATGCGTTTGAAAACTATTCTGTGGATTTAAAAAACAATTACAGAAGCAACTCTATGCTTATAGAATTTTTCAACGACTTTTTTAAAGAAATCGTATTTTTAGGCGACAATTTAGTAAATTACAAAGAAGGCGACAATATTTTATACGATGAAAAAAATAAAAAAACCGAAAAAAAATCGGTATCTTTATTTGTCTTAAACTATAATTTTGAAAATGAAAATATAAAATTAAATATGGATGCAAGAACTAATCTAGAGGCTTATTCCATAGCAAATTATATAAAAGAAAATTACAAAAAAGAAGAATATAAAGAAACTGTTATTTTACTTCAGACTTTTACGAGATTAAATATTTATCTTGCGGCTTTATCCGAATTAAAGATTCCGTATTATGTGGACGGCGGAAACGGTTTTTACAGAAGAGAGGAAATAGAAAATATAATTTTATTTTTAAGATATTTGATATTAAAAGATTATTCGATTCTGCCAAAATTATTGAAAACGGAATTTTTCGATATCAATATTGGAAATTTATCCGACTTTTCAAATTCTCTATTGTCTGAAAAATTGGATTTAAAAGATTATTTTTCGTTAAGAGCTTTATCTTCAGAAGAATATAAAAAAGCGTTTGAAATAGCGAAAGAAAAAAATTATTTTAAAGAACTTGAAAAAAATAAAGAGATGTTAAATTATATAGAAAAAAAATCTGCGACTATTAACTCGAGCGATATAATAGAAACTATTTGCATTGCCACAAATTATTATAATTATTTAATGACTAAAGAGGATGCGGAGTTATGCTATGCCAATATAGAAAAATTAAAATCAATCGCCTACGATTTTGAAGATGAAAGCGGAAAAAGTTCCTACGATTTTATTATGAGTCTAAACTCTGCGATAAACGATATTTCTTACGCTTCAATTCCGAAATTGTCTGTCGAAGCCGTAAAGGTAATGACTATACATAAATCGAAAGGTTTGGAGTTTAAAAATGTTTTTTTGGCGGGAGCGGGTTATAAAAGAAACTCTACAACCGACAAATTCGACTTTATAGAGGATTATCCCATTGTAGAAATTCCCGTTCATAATTATATTAAAGATTATAAAATAAAATTATCCAAAGAAAACAGCGATGACAATAAAAAAGCCGAACTTTCCGAAAAGAGAAGACTTTTATATGTGGCATTAACGAGAGCGGGAGAAAATTTAATTTTATCGGGAGAAAGCGGAAAAAATAAATCGAATAGTTACAGAGGATATATCGATAATTATATTCCCGAACTTAAAGATTTGAATAACGAAATGACAAGCGAAAGTCAGAATAAATTAATCGAAATAAAAAATATAAACAATAATTTAATTAATTTTTATTCTTACGGAATCGGAATAATGCCCGAAGATGAAAAAAATATTAAAGAAGAAGAGATTAATCAGATAAATAAAAAATTGAAAAATATGCATGAGAATGCAAACAAGAGCGATAATAAAAACGAAAACGATAAAGAAAATAATAAAAATAAAATAAACGGAACTGTATATATTATTCCTTCCAAAATCGGAGTTGATTCTGTTAAAGATAATTTTAAAAACATAACCGAATTATTAAATAAAAGACTGCCCAATTTGGAATTTGAAAGAGAAGAAACGGACGATTATGAAGAGAAAATAAAAATCTCTCCCACAAGTATGGGAACTGTGATGCATGAACTTTTAGAATGGTTCGATTACGGCAAATATTTAGAAAATAAAGAAAGTTATATAGAAAAACTAAAATCGGAAACTTTAAAATATTATAATTATTACGAGAGCGAAGATTTGAAAGAAAGATTAAATAAATATTTCAATAATTTTATAGAAAACGAACATATAAAAAATATAATAAACGGAAAAGAAAAAATTATTTCAAGAGAACATAAATTTCAAAGCGTAAAAATAAAAGACAAAATCCTTTATACAACTGTCGCCAAAATAGATTTAATTACGCAAACCGCAAACGGAAAATATTTTATTTTGGATTATAAATCCTCGAAACGAAGCGAAGAAAAATCCGCATTCTATCAAAATCAATTAAACGCATATAAAGAGATAGTAAAAGAAGCGTTTAATGTAGAAAACGAAGACGATTTAAAAACCGACATAATATTTTTAGGATAATTTTTT
>CAZRYV010000134.1:0-6106 GCA_964604385.1 uncultured Brachyspira sp. | reverse complement strand
TAAATAATTTAAAGCAAATGATTTTACCAATTCCGCCGATTGAGGAACAAAAACGAATAGTGAATAAATTAAACGAATTGATGCCGCTCATAGAAGAATACGAAAAACTTGAAAACAAATTAAACGAATTGGATAAAAAATTCCCCGAACGGTTGAAGAAGTCGATACTTAAAGAAGCGGTTTGTGGAAGATTGGTTAGTCAAAATAAAGAAGATGAACCTGCGAGCGAATTATTAAAAAGAATAAGGGCAGAAAGAGAAAAACTCATTAAAGAAAAGAAGATAAAAGCGGATAAAACAACCTCGATAATTTACAGAAAAGGGAATTCTTACTGCGAGGAACGAGACGGTCGGGAGATTTGCATTGACGATGAAATTCCATTTAAAATTCCGAATAGTTGGGAGTGGGTTAGACTTTTTAACATATCAAAAACTATTATTGCTGGAGGCGATAAACCTAGTAATTTTTCAAAATTTCAAACTAAAAAATTTTCAATTCCTGTATTATCAAATGGTGAAAAAGATTGCGGATTATTTGGTTATACAGATATCCCAAAAATAACTGAACCAAGTATTACGGTATCTGGACGAGGAACGATAGGATTTTCTTGCGTTAGGCGTTATCCATACACTCCAATAGTAAGACTTATTTGTATAATTCCTTTAGATGTAATTAATATAGATTATTTAGAAATAGTATTGACTACTTTATTAGAAAAGGGAGTTGGCACAAGCATTAAACAACTTACAGTCCCTATGCTGTCTCCTAAATTAATTCCAATTCCGCCTCTAGAAGAACAGAAAAGAATTGTCAAAAAGTTAAAAAAGTTAGTAAATTTGTGCGAAAAAATGACAAAGTGATACCTATCTGTAATTCGTAAATTGTAGAGGAATTGGGTAGTCTTTTTCTTTTATCATATTAATCACTGCCTGCAAATCGTCCTTTTTAGCGCCCGATACTCTAATTTGTTCGTCCTGTATGCTCGCTTGAACTTTCAATTTCATATCTTTAATGTCTTTTACTATAGTTTTTGCCAAATCTTTGTCGATTCCGTTTACAATTTCGTTTATTTCCCGAATAGAATCTCCCGCCGCTTTTTCTTTTTTCTTCTCTCGCAAACATTTTTGATTTAAGCCTCTTTTGATAAATTTTTGAAATAGGATATCTTTTACTTGATTAAGCACGAAATCTGCAGGAGCGTTTATTGTAACGGTTTTATCTCCTTTGTTTAATTCTATCGTTATGTTCTGTCCTTTAAAATCGAATCTGTTGTTTATCTCTTTAAGGGCGACATTAACGCAATCGTCTATAGTTTGCATATCTACTTCCGAAACTATGTCGAAACTTGGGTCTTTTGGCATAATTTTAACTCCTTTTTAATTTATTTTATGTTTTTAATTTATATTTTAATTTATATTTTAAATTTTATTTTATATTTTAATTTATATTTAAAATTTTTTGTATAACTTTTCGTATAATTTTTTATATAATTTTTTATATTCTAGTGCGGTTTTCAAAAGCGAGTAATCTTTATTCATAGCGTTAAAAATAAGTTTATTCCATACTTTTTTATTAGTATACAAGTTAAAAGCAAAGTCCATAGTGTCAACAAAGTCATTAACCGAATAATTGTTAAATGCAAATCCCGTAGCTTTATTTATCGATTTCAAGCCATTATAATTTATAACCGTGTCATGTAGTCCGCCAACAGAATGAACTATAGGCAGACTTCCATATTTCATGCTATAGATTTGATTGAGTCCACAAGGCTCGAATTTGCTCGGCATTAAATACATATCGCTTCCCGCAGTTAGTCTATGAGCCAAAGATTCGTCAAAATCGAAGGCTATTTTTATATTTTTGGTTCTATTCGCTCGTTTTATAAATTCTTCTTCAAAATTTTTGAAATAATTATTTTTAGAAAATAAGAATATAAAATTTCCATCGTAAGTTGAAAGTTCAAAAAATGACGAATATATTAAATCGAGTCCTTTCTGCGGGTCGAATCTTGAAATCATAGTTATTAAAGGAAATTTTTTATTAATTAAATTGAATTCTCTATATAAAGAATCTCTTATGAGTTTTTTCTTTTTTAGGCATTCTTCAATATTTTTTTCTTTAGGTTTTTCTTTTAAATTTTTATCCGAGTTTATGCTATAATGATGTTTTAAATATTTGTCGGTTTTTGGATTCCAAGATTTATCGTTTATTCCGTTTAATATTCCAAATAATTTATCCGAATTTTCCGCAAGCAAATTGTTAAGTCCGAAACCTTCCGCTTCGCTTTGAATTTCTTTTGCATAAGAAGGGCTTACCGTAGTAATAATATCAGATAAAATTATTCCCGCTTTAATAAAACTAACATTGCCGTAAAATTCCAATCTGCTATGAACGAAAAATTTCCAAGAAACATTGAGTTTATTATAAATGTCGGTTGCAAAATTTCCTTGATATGCGAGATTATGAATTGTAAAAACTACTTTTAAATTTTTTAATGCTATCTCTTCGTTATAAACTTCTTTTATATAAAGTGCGATTAAAGAAGTCTGCCAATCGTTTAAATGAACTATATCGAATTTAAAATTTTCTTTTTCGTATAAATGAATTATCAATCGAACTACGGCTTTTGAAAATAATATAAATCTTTCTGCGTTGTCTTTATAATCGATTCCATTTTCCGAATATATGCCGTTTCTTTTAAAAAATTTATCCTGCTTTATAAAGTAAATCGTTATATTTGAATTTTCGGGATGTTTTATTTTTATAATTTCCACTTCGATGTCGTCTTTGTCTTGTTGTATTTTGAATTTCGCATATAAGTTTTTTTTATTTGCAAATTTATAATTGTCTTTATATAAAGGAATCGCCAAAGAAGAGTCGATTTTTATAGAATCAAAAGCAATAGGCAAACTTCCTGCAATATCTCCCAATCCTCCCGTTTTTGAAAAAGGATAAGCCTCGCTTGATACCATGAGTAGTTTCATAAAAAACCTTATTTAATAATTATTTTTTTAATAATTTTTTTAATAATTTTTTTAATTATTGTTTTAATAATTGTTAATAAATAAATTGTTAATAATATATTTATATACTTTTTATAGTAAAAAATCAATATATTAAATCTTATTATATAATTATATAAAATCGATATATAAAATTTACTTGAAATAAATTTATTAAAATGATATAATTAAAAATCAAATTAGAAAAATTAGGAGAATGTATGCCTTCAGGAAGAAAAAGACTTCGTCAAAAAATGGCTACGCATAAACGAAAAAAGCGTTTACGCAAAAATAGGCATAAAAAGAAATAATATTTTAAATTTTCATCTCTTGTTAGAATTATAGAGTTTTTGAGTTTTTATGGAAACAAATAATATGACACCCGAAATAAAAACCGTCATAGAAGTATGTGTCGGGCTTCATTGTTCTATGGCATGTTCCTATGTTCTTTTGGAATCCATAAGAAAACATTATGATTTGGAAATAGGGATTCCATCGTTTGACGGTATGCTTTTAAAAGAGGTAGAATGTATGCATAATTGCAATAATGCCGTTCCCATAATAATTAACGGAATGGAATTTTCAAACTGTTCTTTTAATAATATCGTTAAATATATAGAGGCTATACATGTAAGAAAAAGATGAAAAAATATGTTCTTCATAGCGAAAGCGTTATAAATAATATTCAAACTTATAAAGATTATTTCGGCGATTATCTTCATGTTAAAATTTCAAATTATAATGATACGATAGAAGAATTAAAAGAATGCCCGATTTTTACGAGAGATGTTTATCAAAAATCGCTTTACAGTATTATAGCGTCCAAATACGATAAAGAAAATGAAAATAATGGAAATAAAGAAGAAAAAGAAGATACTCTAATAATAAACGGTTATTCTATCGATTATCTCGTTTTCAAAGATAAATTTCTTTTAAAAAATAATCCTTATCTCATTTTGGATTCGGCAATATTTTTATCGAAAATTCTTAATATAAAAAATATCGACATAATATTAAGAAGTTATTATACGGAAGAAAAAACAATTTTAATAAAAGCTTTGGCGGAAACGGAAGATATTTATTATATTGACAGGGAAATTTCAATAAATATTTACGATGATAATTCTTATAAGGAAAAAACAAAAGAAAAAATAACGGTTTTATATTTGGAAAATAAAAAATATATATTCGATTTGGAAACTATAACTCAATTCGGATATTTCGCTCATATTGGAAAAAATAATTTTGAAAGATACGGAGTCGGCGATTTTAAAGGTTCTGTTTTGCTTTCGATTTCGGGAGACATTAATATTCCAAATTTATACGAATTTGAACTGTCGAATTCTTTTAAAGATATTGTAAGAATAGCGGGAAATACTTCTAAAGATTACGGTATAAAATGCGTGTTTACAAACGGATTTTTGAATCCTCCGATAAATCTCGATAGTTTATTAAATATTTCTTTGGATTATAATGATTTCGACAATTTAAATATAAAAATCGGAAACGGCGGAATATGTTTTATAGGCGAAAACAGATGCATTATAAGAACGGTTTTAAAAATAGTTTTATTTGCAGAAACTATTTCTTGCGGAAAATGTATGCCTTGCGGATTCGGTTTTAATTTATGCGAATATTATTTAAATAAAATTATATTGGGAGAATCCGACTATTTAGATTTTAACGATTTAAAAAATACTTTAAATATGATAATTAAGGGAGCTTCATGTTTATATATAAGAATGCTCGCAAACTGTATATTGCAAACTATGGAAAAATTTAATTATGAGTTTATATACGCAATAGAAAAAAAAATTACTTTATATAGCTTTATAAATAAAACGGACAATATATGATTATAAAAATTACCGTAGACTGAAAAAATATTTATTCTCAAAAAGGTTATACGATACTTAAAGCGCTCTCGTATTTGAAAATAAATATTCCGAATTTATGCGATTATAAATCGGACAATATCAATATAAAAAGTAATTTTTCTTCCGCAAGAGACGAAATAGAATTAAATTGCAAATTATGTCTTATAAAAATAAAAAATAAAAACGAAGAATCTTATAGCTGCAAATATGCCTGCTGCGAACTTGTGGAAAACGGAATGGATATTATAAGCGAAGACGAGGAGATTATTTCTTACAGAAAAGCGTTATTAAATTCTATATCGCTTAATCATAATCCCGTATGTTCCGATTGCAAAGCGGATTATAATTGCAAGTTAAAAAAATATTTTGATTTATATAATATAACCTTAAAAAATAGAGATTCTTATAATAATAAATTTATTGACGAAATAAAAGATAAGGTAAAAACTTTTAATTTGCCCGATTGTATAAAAGCCGATTATGAAAGATGTATAAATTGCGGACTCTGTAATAATTATAAAACCATAAACGGATATATTTCTATGATAGTAGATTTATGCCCGACTAATGTATTTTATTTTGAAAGAAAATTTAATAGAATATTTGATGGGAAATTTGAAAAAAAAATAGAAAATAATTCCAATAATCCTACAGAAAGCGTAAAAAGTTTTTGTATAGGATGCAATAAATTATGCGACATAGAATATTTACATAACAAAGAAACTATAACCGATATAAAATCCGTTTCGGGTAAAAAATACGGTTTATGCGATTACGGTAGAAAAATGTATTATTATTCTAACGATTTGCTTAAATATCCTATGATAAACGGAGTCGAAAACGATTTTAAAAAAGCCAAAGAATTATATTTTGAATTTATAAACGACATTAACGACAATCCTTATTTGGCTATAGCGTCATCTTTATATCCTCTCGAAGACATAAAGGCGTTTAACGAACTTGCAAGCTATTTGGGAATAACAGAACTAGATTATAAAAAAAATGATATGGCGACAGATTCTAATGCTATAAGAGAAAATTATACCAATATAAATAAATATTCGATAGAAGAATTAAAAAGAGAATTGAAATATATTAAAGGCGAAAATATAAATTACGATTCTTATAAAAAATTTATTATTTTGGGAGATTCTTTATTCGACAAAGATGAAAAAATAATTTCCTTCTCTCAAAAAAATAAAATAAATTATATAATTTTTACTTCCA
>CAZRYV010000133.1:3646-6109 GCA_964604385.1 uncultured Brachyspira sp. | reverse complement strand
TAATTTTCTCATAATGATTAAATTATATGATATTTTAAAATTTTGTCAAGCGTTTCATAATTTAAATATATTTAAAATTATAATCAAATATTTAATAAAAAATATCTAAATTATAAAAAAGGACTTTATATAATTATAAAGTCCTTAAATTTTTATTTACATTTTATTTTTCAATTATTAATTAACGATTGAAATTCCACCATTTTTTGGATAAATCAGTTTTTCTCTTATATGTAGGCAAATTGGAAATATCTTCATCTTCCCGTTCATAAGAAGAACCGCCCAAATAAGCGGCTATCTCTCCGTATTCATTTTCGCTTGCAAAATCTGCCGCCGTAAATCCGTCTTCGTCTTTCAAGTTTTTATCAACATTATATTTTTCGACTAAAATAACAGCCGCGTCCATGTTTCCGTATAACGCCGCATAATGAAGAGGAGTTTGTCCCGAAGAATTTTTTTGATTCGGATTTGCGCCGTTATTTAAAAGCAATTCTACAGTAGAAGGAAAATCTTTCATAATAGCCCAATGCAAAGCCGTATCTTCTCCGTTATTATCCGTTGCGTTTACTAAAGTTTTATCTTTCTTTAACAATATATTTATAACTTCATTATAACCGTTGGCAGCCGCAATATGAATAGCCATCGCTCCGTCTATATCGTCTTTCGCTCTTATATTACAGTTAGCGTCTACAAGCGCCGAAACTATTTGAGGATTTCCGATATAAGAAGCGAGCAGTAAAGGAGTCGCTCCTCCCAAATACCAACCGTCTGAAGAAACGGCGTCTAAATGAAGTTGCATTTCTTTATCTATATCTTTATACGAAAGCAAAGCATTAACCGAATCCAAATTGTTATTTTCTACAGCTCTATGCAAAGGCGAATAACCTTCTTCGTCTTGAAAATTAGGATTAACTCCGTCTTTTATCAAATTGTTAATCGCTATTATATCTTTATTTTTTATCGCAACTAAAAGCTCAAGTTGTTTTACATCCAATCCATCGCTTTCTATATCAATATCATCAATGTTATCTATATCTTTTTCTTCGCTTTCTTTACCGTCCTCTTCTTCATTTGGAGTATCTGTATCTTCAATATATACATTTTCTTTTTCGGTTTCTGCTTTTTCCACCAATTCGTTATCTGCGACTACGATTTTTTCTTCGTCTTCTCTTTTTATATTTTCATTGCCTGCCAAATATGTTTTAATTTCTTCTTTTTGAGCGTAAGACAAAGGAACGCTTCCATCGTTTGCCTTGCTCTCTTTATCCGCTCCCAATTCTATAAGATTTTCAACGGTTTGAAGAGATGAAAAAGCGGACGCATAATGAAGCGGAGTCCAACCGTCCTCGTCTTTTGCCTCTATATCCGCTCCTCTTTCTGACAATAATTTAATCGTTTCGGGTTTATCTTTCATAGCAGCCCAATGAAGCGGAGTATTTCCTTTATTGTCTTTTTCGTTTATTAAAGTTTCGTCTTTTGAAAGCAATATTTCTATAACATCGTTCTTTCCGTTTGCAGCCGCCATGTGAATCGCCATACTTCCGTCTACATCCTCTCTCGCTTTTATATCGGCGTTATTATCGAGTAAAGTTTTAACTATATTCGTATATCCCAAATATGAAGCCAAAATTAAAGGAGTCGCTCCTCCCAAATACCAACCGTCTATATTAACCTTTATATCCAATTTGGAATTTATATTTAAATTAGTATTCTTTAAAAGTTCATTAACCGTATTCAAATCGTCATTATAAATCGCTCTGTGAATCGGAGTATATCCGTTCGTATCCCAAACATTAATATTTATATTTGTAGAATTCATTAACGAAAAAACTCTTTGAGAATTTTTTTCATTTATAGCTTTAAATAAATTTTCTTCTTCAGTCGTTAAAGCGAATAAAGAACATGTTAAAAATAAACCTAATAATATAGATAATAAATATTTCACTTTGACACTCCTTAAAAGTAATATTTAATAAGTATGTTTAAGTATATTAGATAATAAATAAATATCAAGTGTAAAATAATTAAAAATACTCGTTAAAACATATAAAAATTTATTATTGTTTTTCTTGTTGTTTTTTCTATTTCTTTTCTTTATATAAAACACTTGCAAATAAATCCTAATGCGTTCTTAAAAATATTTTTTGTATAGGATTTAATTTTAATTTTTTAATATCATTTATTTTCCTATATCGTTATAATAATCAATGCCGAGTTTATTACATAATAAAATTAAATTTCCACTCTTTTGTTGCCAATGATGTTTTACCATATACTCAAACTCCCAATCGCTTAAATAACAATCGGGCTTTTTATGTCTATACATTTTAGTAAATTGTTTCAAATATTCTTCACCGTTTTCTCTATTATCATAGTTTTTAATTACTAATTTTGTCAATTCAATCGGCTGATTATATTTTTCGCTGATTATTTTTATTTGTTCTTCGTTTAACATTATTTAAT
>CAZRYV010000133.1:0-3546 GCA_964604385.1 uncultured Brachyspira sp. | reverse complement strand
TATTGTATATGTCGTTCCCTCATGAAAACATACTTCAAAACATTTTCTGTCCGTTATGATATATAAACAATTCGACTCCGCTTTTAATAAATAACCAAATATACTAAAAATATGACTTCTCCTTTTATCGTAATCAATAGGAAAGTCGTATAATTCCATAGTAAGTATTTGTATCGCTTCTTTTACATCACAGTTTTTAATTCTTATATACAATTCCTCTTTGTCTTCGGCATCCATACACGATAATATAAAATCTCCTAATTCTACATTTTTATTATTACGACTTTCAACTAACCACTTCGTTTTTTTTCCAACTATTATTCTTAATTCCTCTGTATATTCTTTCCATCGTTCTTCTCTATCTATTCCAAATTCCTCAAAAAAAAGTTCACTCGGTTTTGAAATACATGGAATAACAGTGATATTTTTACCAATATACCAAGCGGTTCTCGGCATTCTAATATAATCTTTACAATATTTATTATATAATTTATTCCAAAAATTACTATGTTCCATTTTTCTATCCTCCATTTTATTATATACAATCATTTTAATAATAATCTCCTATTATTCGCTACTTCATTCCAATACCACATCGCTGTTTTTCCTTTGCACATTGATAATCGTTTATAACATAAATCTCTATATTCGTTTAATTGTTCTTTTGTATATACCATTTTTTAATAATTTTCTCTTTTTAGTTAGTCATTTAATTATCCTTTTTTCTATATTCCCAATTATCGTTTACAATATTTCTGTTTATAAAAATATTCGTAAAAAATGTATTCGTTAAGTAATTGTTTAATTTTGCTCTCTCTTCCGCTTCATGGAATTTCTTAACTTTTTCGTTCAGCGCCCTTATAACCGCATAAGTATCGTTATCAATATATCCGTCTATTTTATTAGTTCTAAAATGACATTGAAAGGCGTATAAAACTTTTCTCGATTCAAAATCCCATTTATTGTTCGTTGGCATGCTCGTATAACCGTATTTTATAAATTCTTCTTTAATGTCTTTTATTTTCGCTTTTCTATATTTTTTATCGTTTAAAAAATTTGTATAATCTTCTTCGTCATACCAAAATCCCAAATTATATTCGTCATATAATCTCTTCCAAGGGAATTTAGGTCCCGGGTCTATTTTCCTATGCGGAGCGACATCCGAATGTCCTAATATATTATATGGTTTTATATTATATTTGGTTATAAGATTTTTAAGTAAATGCGCCACTTTTTTAATTTGACTCTCTTCAAAATCTATATATTCGTCATAGGAAATAAAATATCTGTTTTCCAATTGTTTTTTAGTCATTCTTCTTATTTGAGCAGGCGTGCTTACAATTTTTCTTTTAAAACCTAAATTGACGATTTCTATTCCTATCGAACTGTCGTTTATGCTTCCTCTATTGTCGAACATAGTGACTCCCGCATGCCAAGCTCTATTGCTTTCGTCTACGAGTCTATAAATAGGTTCTTCCTCTTTTGTCGTAATTAAATAATGAGAGGAAACTCCATGCGAAGTTAAAGCCTTAATAGAAAGTTCGTCATTTAAAGCCGTATAATGTAAAATAATATATTGTATTCTTAAATTATAGGATTCCGATTTATATTCTGTTGATATCGTAATCGTATTTTGCATATCGTTAATAATAACAGTATCGCTTGTCGAACATGACAAAATAAAAAAAATTATCACAAGATACATTTTAAATATATTGTTTTTTTTGAAATTATTATACATAAGCAGGAACTCCGTTAAATCTGTATCGCATAAAACCGTTATAAAATTCTTTAATTTCCAAATATGACAAATAATAAGCCTGAGCGGTATTTATTCTCGTATATTTATGAAATAAATTGGAATAAAAACTTTTAATAAAATCTATATATATTCCGTCCGCCAAACTTCCCGTTCCCGATATTACGGTATTTACTCCCGAAGAAAGCAAAGATTGAATTAATTTATTGTTGTTTTCTTCCATATTGCAGGCATTGATAAAAACCAACGATGGAGGATTTTCCAAAGCGTTCACGGAATTTATCGTATAATCTTCGCTTAATTTTATTCCGTTTGAATATCCATGAGTTATTATATGAACTATATCGTAATTTTCCAAAACTTTAATAAAATCAAAATAATTATGCTCTTTTCTATACAAATCTATATTTATATCTTTATTTAATTTATTAAAAGAATTAATTATTTCGATTTCTTTTTTGTCATTTTTTATATTAATATCGGGAATCGACACTATCGCCATTTTGTTATTATTTTTATTTTTAGCGTTATTATGCAAAATATTAACGGCATTTGTATAAGAAAATATTATATTTTCCGAAATGAATTTTTTATCATAGGCGAGTATTTCCCAAGGAATATTGTAAGTATTCTCGTCAAGATGCAGATAAACTATTCTAAAACCGTTTAATAAATGTTTTCTAAATTCTTTTTCCGGAATTAGCATATTTGTTAAATAGCTTCCGATTTCAATATATTTGTCCGAATTATCGTTTTCGCTGTTTGAAGTTTTTAAAAGTCTTAAATATTCTTTATAAACGCTTTTATAAGCCTGATAATCAAATTTTTTTTGATATTCTGCAATATATAAAGACGGATAAGTTTCTATAGCCTTATATTTAAATATGTCGTTGTTATTTAAATCTTTTTCTATGGAACATGAGAAAAAAGTTTGAGAGATATTTTCGTTTAATAGAGCGAGTCCGTTTTTTAATTTTAAAAAAGTTTTGTAATCGATTTCGTATAAAGAAAAATCTCCGCATTTTTTATCCGATTTATAATAAATTCCCCTTCTTCTTTTATAGTCGTCCATTATTTTCACCAATAAAAAATCGTCTTTAACTTTTTTATTTTTTGAATTATTTAAATTATTCAAATCTATTTCGTAATATCCGTAAAGTTTGTTTTTTTCTTCTTCATATAAAAACGCATTTATAAAAGCTCCGTTTTTAATTATTTTTTTTACGCTTGAATTTTTTAATTTTATATATTCCGAATTTTTAGAAAAATATTCTTTATTTTGAGTTATTATATAAGATTTAATTTCTTTCATTTTATATTATGCTACTAAAATTATTTATTCAATTATTTATTTAATTCTTCATTTAATTGTTTATTTTTTAAATTTATTATATTAAAAATAAATTTTTCATTTATTAAACCGTCAATATGCTCCTCCAAAGAAGTATCTATATGATTTCCCATAGGATTTAATATAAAATCTATGCCCTCTCTTCTTGCTATTTTAGATGCAGGCACAAAATCGCTGTCTCCTGAAATTAAAACTATTTTATCTACAAGATTTTTATACGATAAAGACGCTATATCTACGGCTATTTTCATATCAATACCTGATTGCTTTAAATTTAAAATAAAATCTTCCTCAACTAAATCTTCGAATTTAATTAAAAAATTATCCTTTTCCGCTCTGATATTTTTTATTATATGCTCAATTTTGGATGGTTTGATAGTCCAACCATGCTTTTTTAATTTTCCAAGCCTCAAAGCGACTTTTCTATTTTTTTTTA
>CAZRYV010000132.1:0-6126 GCA_964604385.1 uncultured Brachyspira sp. | reverse complement strand
CGTTTTGGTCAATCAAACCCGTTTCCGACAAATTTTGATTAAGGTCTCTGTCGGCGCAAGCTATGAATGCCACAGACATCGAAGCAATCAAAAATAAACTATAAATTATCTTTCTCATATTTAGCCTCCTTTTATTTTATTTAGTTTCATGAGAAAAATTTAAATAAAGAGCTTTCATTCTATTATGCGAATAATTATAATTTCCGTGAGTTAAATCATAATCTGAAACATAATTGAAATTAATGCCCATTATTTCCATAAATATTAACCTTCATTTATTAAGTATTTATTAAAATAGATTATCACTTAATAAAATTTATCATTCCTATATATAAGATATTCATTTTTTGTCAAAAGTCAAGCAAAATTTTTTTATTTTTAAAATATTATTTAAAAGTTTATATATTTTTAATAAAATTATGAATTTACTATAATTTTTTATAAAATATTTAATACTCTATAATTTAAATTTTCTTTAAAATAGGATATCATACAATAAAAAATATGCGGAAAATTATATGGAATTAATAAATTTGGTAAAAAATGCAAAAGAATCGACTTATAAATTACAATCTTTAAGCTGCGAGATTAAAAATAAGGCTTTGTCGGAAATTGCAAAAAATATCGAAAAAAGAAAAAATGAAATATTCGAAGCGAACTACAGAGATTTGAAAAACGCCGAAGAACTTTTAAATAATAATAAAATCTCCGTTTCAAATTTTAACCGACTCAAATTAGACGAAAATAAAATGCTCGATATAATATCGGGAATAAGAGATGTTATAAAATTGGAAGAACCGATAAATAAAATATTAAGCGAAACGGAACTTGACGATAATTTAATCTTAAAAAAAATTTCCTGCCCGATTGGACTTATAGCGGTTATATTTGAGGCTCGTCCCGATGTTATCTCTCAAATATCTTCCTTATGCATAAAATCTTCAAATGCCGTCATATTAAAAGGCGGAAGCGAAGGAGAGAATACAAATAAAATTATATTTGAAATAATAAACGAATCGTTAAACGGAATAAATGAATTTCCAAAAAATTCGGTTAATTTGATTTTTAGCAGAGAAGAAATTAAAAATATTTTGTCTATGGATAAATATATAGATTTGATAATTCCGAGAGGTTCTAACGATTTAGTTCAATATATAAAGGCAAATACGAATATTCCCGTTTTGGGACATTCTGACGGAATATGTCATTTATATATAGACGAAAGCGCAAATATTGAAAATGCATTAAAAATCTGTTTGGATTCCAAAGCTCAATATCCGAGCGCTTGCAATTCTGTCGAAACTATATTGATAAATAAAAATATTGCAAACGAATTTTTAAATAAACTTTATTCGCTTTTTAATGAAAACGGCATTAAAATGAACGGAGACGAAGAGATTAAAAAAATTTTATCCGATATAGGAATAGTTCAAGATTGGCATAAGGAATACGGCGATAAGGAAGTTTCTTTAAAAATAACGGATAATGTCGAAGAGGCTTATAAACATATAAATAAATACGGCTCTCATCATACCGATTCCATAATTTCAGAAAATAAAGAAAATATAGAAAAATTTATGACTTTCGTAGATTCTGCTAATGTTTACGCCAATGCTTCGACAAGATTTTCGGACGGTTTTAGATACGGTTTTGGGGCGGAGGTTGGAATATCGACAAATAAAACTCATGCGAGAGGTCCCGTAGGTTTGGAAGGGCTTACGATTTATAAATATAAATTATACGGAAATTATCAGATAGTAAACGATTACGCTACTCATAAATCGAGCTTTAAACATAAAAAAATATTTTAAAATAATATTTTTTTAATAATATTTTAATTTAAAAACTTTAAATAAAATTTAAGATAAACTTAAATTTAATTTTAAATTTAAGAGGCAATATTAAGAAACAAAATAAAAAATTATTGATTTGGAATCGAAGTTCCAATTTTTACATCGAATTCTTTTCTTATTTTATCGAATTTTTCCCTGTTTTTAATTATGGCGGAATTCATTTTATTAATGGCTCTTTGATTCGCTCCGTATAAAGCGAGAGATTTTCTTGCATAAGAGGACATTTCGGCTTTTTTGTCGGGTTCTAAATTTATTAATTTAATTATCGTATTATAATATCCTTCGTTTGCGGCAAGCATTCTGTATCTTTTCATTTCCATATCGTTAATATATTTATCGTTGTAAGATTCGTTATTTAAAGCGGAAACATAAGAATTATCTTCTTGCGATATATTTTCCATAGCGTTAATAAGATTTTCTATAGTTGAAACGGAGTCGGCTCTCGAAATTTCTTCTCCTCTATTCAAAAATATTCTCGGGTCGCTTTCGGCATTCTGTCTGATTATTTTCGATTCTTCGTCCATAGTTTTTATATACGCTTCTTTAGGAGAGAGAATTTTTTTATCGTCATCCGTCACTATATCGACTGCTCCTTCCGATAAAAGCACAATGCTCGAACCGTTTTCGGCAAAAGCTACTTCAAATTCCGTCCCTCTGACTATAGCGGAAGTGTTCGCCGTGTGAATTTCCACAGTGTTCCCTATATCTTTTTGAATGTTAACTTTAATATATCCTTCCAATAATGATAATGAAATTTTGTCATTGTTATTGTAATTTTTATAAATTGGAGGATTAACGAGTAAAATCGTATTTTCGTAAACGGTTATATTTCCAATTTTATTTCCGTTTTTTGTTATCGTAACTTCAACTTGAGAATTGCTAGAAGTTTTTAATTTATATTCGCTGTGAATTTCGCTTCCTCTAAAGACTCTTAAAGATTTTTCCGCCTTTTCCAAAAAAGCGATTCCTAATATTCCCGTAACCTTAAAATATGCATTTTGGGAAAAGAGAAAATTACTATTAAAAAGTATTAATATAATTGGTAAAAATATTATTATCTTTTTCATATTACTTACTCTTTAATTATCGGCTAAAATTATAAAACCTTCCAACCGTTTATATTTTATATACGGCGATTAAAAAAGTCAATAGTTTAAATCGTTAATTATTATCTTTAAACTATTTCTATTTGTGGAAAATCGGGATATGCAAAAATCAAGTCCAAATTATAACCGTTAATTTTTATTACAATATCCTTACAATTTTCCGCATTTTTTAAATCGCAGCATACGCTTATAATGTAGCAATTATCTATAATAAATGTTGCAAAAAATAAATTGTCGGCATTATATATCGCTCTTTCGTTCAAATCTATCTCTATCGAATCTTTTATATCGAAAATCTTTTTTCCGAAAGTTTTTATATAAGATTCTTTTAATGTCCATAGCGTATAAAAATCGATTTCCAATTTTAAAGACGATTTTAAGAATTTATATTCGTTAAATGAAAAATATTCTTTGGCTATATCCAAGAAATTTCTTTTTTTTAAGAATTCTCCGTCTATTCCCACGAGATTATCTGACATTGCAACCGCCATTAAATCTTTTGAATGCGTTCCGTTAAAAAATAAATCGTTTATATCCTTAAAATAAGGTTTTCCGTTTTCGCCTCTTTCTATAATCAAATTAATCAAATTATTTGTGTTTGAATTATCTAAAATTAAATCTTGAGATTTGAAATAATATTTTAAAGCCATATCTTTTGAAATATTTTCTATTGTTAGATTTTCTAAATTATAGTTATTATAATTAGAGTTGTTATAGTTATTTGAATTTTTGTCTGCATTTTCGCTTAAATTTTTATCCGAGTTTTTGCTAAAAATATATTTTAAGTATATTGTTTGAATTTTATCTTTTCTTTTCACTTTTCAGTTTCTCAATTATTTGCCGTATTCGTTTCAGTTTTTATCCAATTATTTAATAGTCTCAAAATAGTTTTTGAATTATAAATTATTAATTTATTATTGCAATATTTTTTATATGATAATAAATTAATTTTTAATATATAATTAATATGTATTAATATTATGTATTAATATAATATATAATAAAAAAATAATCATTAATAATAACGGAATAATGAAAAAGAAACTTGAATTACAAACAACGACTTTATGGGATTATCCTTCGCAACAGTATTTGAAAAGCGAGGAAGAAAAACATAAATTCTATGCGGGAGCGACTCCTTCGTATATTATATGGAATCTTTTAAATAGATATACCAAAGAAAAAGATTTGATAGTAGACCCGATGGCGGGAAGCGGAACCACTATAGATGTGGCGAGAGAATTAAACAGAAGAGTTTTGGGATACGATATTAATCCAAAGGCTTTAATTAGAAAAGATATTTTTAAAGCGGATGCAAGAAAAATTCCAATAGAAAATGAAAAAGTAGATTTTGTATTTATAGACCCTCCGTATAGCGACCATATAAAATATTCTGACGAAAAAAACTGCATCGGAAAATTGAGCGCAAAAGGTGAAGAATATTATAAAGCTATGGAAAATGTTATAAAAGAAATATTTAGAATAATGAAAAAAGACAGATACATGGCTTTATATGTTTCGGATTCTTATAAAAAAGATTATCCGTTTATGGCTATAGGTTTTAAATTATTTGAAATATTAAATAAATATTTTATTCCGATAGATATAATTTCTGTGGTTCGTCATAATAAAACTTTAAGTAAAGGCAATTATCATATTGCGGCTTTGGAAAACAATTATTATTTGAGAGGATTTAATTATTTATTTGTAATGTATAAAACAGGAAGTAAAACCATAGACAATAACGGAAAATTGCATTTAAGGAATTTATAAAATTTACATATATTTTTATTAACCGTTAGAATAATTATTTAAACCGATTATTTTATATAAGGATTAATATAAATTTAAAATTCTATTTTAACTTTAACCATTTCTGCAATTTTTATCTCAGAACTGCCAAATCTATCCATATCGTAGTTAAATTTACCTTTTATAAAAGTAGGAGCATATTTAAATCCTGTAGAAATATTAATGCGTTTATCACGAGAACTTATATTATGTTTTATTTTTACATCTTTACGAGTTATATTACCAAAATCTATTTTACCATTTTCAAAATATCTATCAATATAAGGTCCTATTATTTCATAAAAAGCTCTAATATTAATATTTTCTGTTTTTAACCAAGCCTCAAATTTTTCTTTTGATACTTCCTTTTTATCCATAGACATTTTTTTGGAATGTTCAATTTTTGTATAATCTTTGGAACTATTTTTACTATTTATATTTACATTTGCTTCAGCTTTGAATACAGGAGCTTGTGCTTTGGCTTCAATATTGTAAGAGTCTTTTTCTTCTTTATTATACTCTTCTTCATCGCTGTAAGATAGAAAAACATTTTTAGCCCCTATCTTAAAAGAAATTCTTTCTAATAAAATAGAATAATCTTTTTTATAATATTCGTTAAATTCTTCAAGCGGATAATAAACATTATTATATAGTCCGCTTTCGACTAAATGACAACATCTTTCATATTCTTCCAATGGAATTAATTTGTCATTTTTACTTTTCACAAGATAACCTTTTAATTTTTCATCTCCAAATTTAAATAAATAGAAATCATTTATAATACCTTTAGTAGCGATAGGATTATGTATGATATCATATTCTGTTTGCTTGTCTACTAATATTAAATTCTCACCTATGCTCATTTTATATCTCCTTTTATTTGTTAATCGCTAATATTATTATTATTGCGGCAACTGCTCCAGCGGCTAAACTAACTAGAATTATTTGTTTTTGTTTTTTTTTATTTTTACTATTATTAAATTTAATAAATTTATTGATAAATTTATTAAATTCATTATATTTTATTTTAAATTTGTCATAATCAAGTCCAATTTCTTCGATTGTTCTTTTTATAATTTCTTTTTTTTCTTTTTTATCCCAAACAATAAAAGCTATTCCCTTTCTACCATAAGAATCAACTTCGGGATGTTCCATATAACAAAAAATCTCTTTCCCTTTAAGTTCTTCTATTCCAATGTCGCCATTAATTTCTATACCTCGAACTTTATCATAGAGTTCATTAATAACTTCTTGTTGTTCTTTACCGGTAATTCTTTTACCATCTTTAACGGTAATATGTTTACCACCTTCTTCATTTCCTTGAACGGTTGCAACTATCATAAATACTCCTTAAATAAAAATTCTATAACTTGTTC
>CAZRYV010000131.1:2168-6126 GCA_964604385.1 uncultured Brachyspira sp. | reverse complement strand
AAAAAATATCTTGACTTTAATAAAAAATTTATTATCTTAATATATAGAGATAAATTATTTAAGGAAGTGTTTATGCAATTATCATTTAATAGGGTATTTGGTTTATTTAAGAAAAGATTTTTATACCTAATAGCTATCGCCGTTATGTCGGCTATAATCGGTATTTCTTGTTCGGATTCGCTTACAAGTCCGGGTTATGGTGGCGGTTATTATTCAGGAAGTTCAGGCGGCTCGGGCGGAGGAAATTCAGGAAGCTCAAATTCGGGCGGTTCTAGTTCGGGAGGCGAAGGTGGTGGAAGTTCTATTGGAGGATTTATAGATTCAGTTCCTACGGCAAGCGGAACTACTGTAACGGCTTCTGATATAATTCCTATTAACCGAATACGCATGTATGATATTTATCCTTATCTTAAAAACGACAATGATTTTAAACAATATGGACTTACAGAAAGCGAAGAAAATAGTTGGAAGTCTTTTTTGAAAACATCGAATATTAGCATTAAACTTAATACTACCGATAATAAAATATATTTTCTACGAGATTATATTGATATTTTTACTAATGCGACATGGAAAAAGGCTTCGGATGGCAGTTTTCAAATCAGTAAGGTTTATAAGTATTCCGACAATTATTATGACAAAGTTTTTGTAAAAATGAGCTTCAAAGAATATTACACGAATACTCATTGGTGGATTTGGAATTACGGCGAAATAGAATATACATTTGCAAGAAAATATTCAGGTTTAGATAAGACGGGAAAATATCGCGATTGGTCGTATATTTATACTTTGAAGAGCGAGCCTTTCCATTTCGGAACAAACACTCATTTAAAGTGATTTAAAATTAAGTTTAAATTAATGAAAATAATTTAATAAAAATAAATTAATAAAAAGGCATCGTTACGGTGTCTTTTTTATTTCTCATAATTAATAAAATTTTAAAACTAAAATTATAAAACCAAATTATAAAACCAAATAAAATAAAAAATTTACTTTTATTGACAAATGATTTATAATTTTTGATATTATTTAATTTTAATTTAAATTTAATTTTAACCAAAAAGGAATATATCTTATGGCTTATAAATTTTCAAAAGAAGATAAAGATTTTAGAAAATTAAAGAAAAAAGAAATTGAATTTTTAAAAAGTCAAGGGTGTATCTCTCAATCTTGGGATAAAATACTTATAAAAAATGTCGATTTAAACAGAATAAAAGATGTTTCTTTTCATGGAAAAATAAAAATAAAAGAACTTAACGGAAATGTTTCATATCATAATAAAGTTAAAGCGGAGGCTTCCATTACGAGAGCAACTTTGATAGATGTCTTTATAAACGGAAATGTATATATAAATAATGTCGGAAGATTTATCGCCGATTACGAAATAGAAAACGGAGTAATAATAGAAAATGCGGGCGCTATTTATATGGAAGGTAAAAGCAGTTTTGGAAACGGAGTCGAAACTTCCCCGATTATGGAAGGAAACGGAAGAAGCGTAAAAATATTTAACAGACTCAATTCTCATATCGCCTATATAGTCGCTATGTATAGACATAATTATCTTATGAGAGAAAAAATAAATAAAATAATAGACGATTATTCTTCTTCAAAATTATCGAAATCAGGACTTATAAAAAAACATGCTAAAATAATAAACGCTAGATTGATAAAAAACGCTCATATAGACCCGTATACAACGATAGAAAATACGGACGAAATAAACAATACGACAATAATAAGCACTAAAGAATCTCCTTCGTATATAGGAACTTCCGTGATATTAAAAGATTGCATAGTTTTGAAAGGCGCTCATATAGTTGACGGAACGGTTATCAAAGAGGCTTTTATCGGAGAGGGAGTTAAATTGGGAAGACAATTTTCATGCGAAGATTCTCTATTATTTGCAAACTGCGAAGGAGAACATGGAGAGATGTTTTCTATATTTGCAGGACCTTATACCGTCACACACCATAAAGCGACTTTATTAATATCGAGCCATTTTTCTTTTTTTAATGCGGGAAGTGGAACGAATCAAAGCAATCATATGTATAAACTCGGACCTTACCATCATGGATTTATGGAAAGAGGATGCAAAACGGGCAGCAATTCTTATATACTTTGGCCCTCTCGTATCGGGGCTTTTTCTACAGTTATAGGCGCTCATTACGACAATGTAGATTCTTCAAATTTTCCATTTTCCTATATAACCGAACATGGCTATCATCAAACGAGATTAATACCCGCTCTTAATCTTTTTGGAGTTGGACTTACGAGAGACGAAAATAAATGGATAGATAGAGACAGAAGAACGGGAGATAAAAAAGATTTAATTATATTTGAAGTATTCAGTCCTTATACCGTTTCCAAAATGATTAAAGCGGAAAAAATTTTAAAAGATATAAAAAATAATATAAACGAATATAAAGATAATTTTGTCGTTTATAATAAAATGATAATAAAAGTATCTTCTTTGGATAAATATTCTCAAAGATATTCGATTGCAATAGATTTATATTTATGCGGAAAATTGCTTTCTTATATTAAAGACTGTAAAAATATAAACGATATGATTAAAAATCTAAAATGCGAAAAAATATATAACGATTGGGTTGACGCAGGCGGACTTATATGCGCAAAAGAGAGATTGGACGATATTATTAAAGATATAGAAAACGATAAAATAAATGGCGTAGAATCCATTTTAAACGCTTTTAGAAATCTATACGATATTTACTATTCGGATGAAAAATCTTGGGTTATTGATATTATAAAAAAAAGATATTCGTTAGAAAATATTAATAAGGAAATAATAATAAAAATATTGAAAGAATATATTTCGCTTTTAAAAACCTCTTACGATATTTTATACAGAGACGCAAAAAAAGAATACGATATATCCAAAATGATTAGCTGCGGAATAGACGATAAAAATTCTATGGAAGAAGATTTTAAAGCGATAAGGGGAACTGTGGAAGAAAACGCTTTTGTTATAAAATATAAAAAAGATATAGATTTTAAAATTAACGAAATTAATAAAACGATAGAATCATTATAATTATAATTTAGAGGAATTTTAATGAAATTATATTCTCTGTCTTTAAAAGTAGATTTTGGATTCGAAGATATAATCGAAGCGATTATTGAAAGCGGAAGATTAGACATATTGGGTTATAATATAGAATATCCAAAGGAAAATAAAAATAAAACGGAAGAAAATATAGCGATAGTAAATATATATAACGAAAATAATGAAAAACTTGAAAACAATTTGAATATTATAAAGAACGATTTGGATTTTGATTATTCTGTTAAATATTCCTACGAAATAAAAAAACTTGATTCAAAAGAATATTTAACTTCTTATATGGAATATCTCAAGCCATTTAAAATCGGAAACATAACAATAGTCCCAAATTTAAATGATTATAATTATTACAAAGATTCTGAAGAGAAAGCGATTTATATAGTAAAACAATATGCTTTCGGGAGCGGGACTCATGAAACCACTTATTTGGCTCTTGAAATGATTAATCAATATTCTCTGAACTACGATATAAAAACAAAAAGTGTCGCCGATATAGGATGCGGAAGCGGAATATTGTCTTTATTTAGTCATAAACTCGGAGCAAAAAATATAACTTCCGTAGATATAGACAAAGACGCCGTTAATTGTTCTTTGGATAATGCGAAATATAATAATATAAATTTGGATAATGTTATTTTGGGAAGCGCAAAAGATTTGAATAATATGAATTTAAAATTCGATTTAGTTGTCGCAAATATAGAAACGGATATATTGATAGAAATAATGTCGGATTTGAAAAAACTTTTAAAAGAAAATTCATGTTTAATATTATCGGGAATTTTGATTGAAAAAGAATCTTATATCGTTAATTCTATAAAAGAACATAAATTAAAAATTATAAACAGAAAAATAAAAAACGATTGGGCGGCTTTA
>CAZRYV010000131.1:0-2068 GCA_964604385.1 uncultured Brachyspira sp. | reverse complement strand
TAAATATATTATAATAAAAAGTAATATTAATATTGACTATAAAATATGCTATGATATAATCAAATTATAATTAATTCATTTTTTAATATTAGGTTAAAGAGGGTTTTTGTGGATATATACGATTTGGTTAATGAACCTGAAAAACAGCTTGAAGCGGTTTCCGATATAATAAAAAAAATGAATAATATCGGAGATTATGAAGAGACTTTGGTAAATATAATATCCGAAATAAAAACCATAATGCTTACCGATACGATTTTATTATATCTTATAGACCAAGAACTTTATAATTTAAATTACGAAATGTCTATAGGACCTTTGGGCAGCAAATTTTTCGGTTCGATAATAGACGGAGAAAAACCTCTGTCGGTTAGAGCTTATACGACTTCCGCATCTCTATATTCGAACAATCCACAGGAAGATTCGGCTTTCATTCCCATAAAAGAAATTTTGGGAGACGATTTAAAAAATATCCTCTTTGTTCCTCTTAAGGCGAGAAAGAAAAATATAGGCGCTTTATTCTTGATAAATAAAAAAGACGGAAAATTTATTGAAAACGATACGATTATAATGTCTATGTTTTCTGATATAGTTTCTTTGGCTCTTATAAATAAAATGACTTACGATAAAGGACAATCGAGAGCTTACGAAGTGGGCGCTTTATACGAAATGTCCGTGTCTATAAATAAATGCGAAACCGTAGAAGATATATTAAACAATAATATTA
The DNA here is from genome assembly GCA_964604385.1 of uncultured Brachyspira sp. Lineage (GTDB taxonomy): Bacteria > Spirochaetota > Brachyspiria > Brachyspirales > Brachyspiraceae > Brachyspira. The sequence goes on along the minus strand of CAZRYV010000131.1, from coordinate 1,341 downwards.
GTATCGTTTGCGAGGCTTTCGAGGCTCATAGAGTTTCTATAATTTTAAAAGATGAAAAAGGAATGTTTAGATTTAGAGCGGGAATAGGAATAGACGAGGATGTTCTTAAATACGGAGTCATAACAGTAGAAGATAATGTTTTGGGAGAAATATTGAAAACGGGAAAATCGGTTTATTCGGTAAATGTTTCCAAAGATTATAGATTTAAACCGAATAAATCATTGAGATATACTAGAGACAGTTTTATAGCTTCGCCGATAATCGGAAAGGACAATGAAATAATAGGTTTTTTATGCGCCACAGAAAGAAGTATAAATAAGGCTTTTAATTTGAGCAATTTGATGCTTCTTGAAATGCTCGCTCAACAGATTGCCGAAAATTATATGCATATATTTTTGTCCGAAGAATCGAAAATAAAACAATCTTTAACCAAAGAAATTAATTATACCGAACAACTGCAAAAAAGCATACTGCCAAGCGAATTCCCAAATAAAAAATTATTCGATGTCGCAGCTACGAGCATTCCGAGTAAAAATATAGGAGGCGACTTTTACGATTATATAAAACTCAAAGAAGGCAAATACGGTTTGGTTATAGCGGATGTTTCGGGAAAAGGATTAAACGCCGGATTTTTTATGGTTATGACGAGAAGCATTTTAAGAGTTTATTTTTCTCAAATGGATAATCCCGCAAAAATATTGGAACATACGAATAAACATATATTTTACGATTCGAAAAAAGGCATGTTCGTTACTTGTTTCTTGGCTATAGTCGACACTAGAAATAAAACCATTACATATTCTAACGCGGGACATATTCCGCAGTATTTCGTTAAAAAATCTTCAATAAATAAAGAAGATTATATAACCGAAATGTATATTCATGGAAAACCTTTGGGATTTATAGAAAATGCTTCGTATAAAAACAAAAAAATTTCCTATTCAAAATCGGATAAAATTATTCTCTTTACGGACGGCGTTACGGAAACTTTTAATAAAGATAACGAAGAATACGGAGAGAACAAATTAAAAGATATTCTTAAAAATCAATACGACAATTCCAAAGAATTATTAAAAGATATAGTCGAAGAAACCGCTTATTTCAGAGCGGGCACCCCGCAATTTGACGATATAACTCTTCTAATAGCAAAATTTTTATGATTTATTTTTAACGCATTAATCTCAATTAATTCGTATTAATTATAAAAAATTTATTTGACGATTATAAAATTTTTGTTATCTTAAGTGTAGAAACTAAAACAAAAGGAGATTTATTATGCTTAAAAAACTAACTCTAATACTAATCGTGCTTGCTATGGTAGCCTGCACTGAACGACCTACC
>CAZRYV010000130.1:5591-6147 GCA_964604385.1 uncultured Brachyspira sp. | reverse complement strand
GTTAACTTGCGTCATATTAAACTCCCTCGTTTTATTTCGTTAATTTTATTTCAATTATTTAACTAATTATTGTTTAATTATATCATTATTGTTAAATAATTTCAATACAATAATTATAGTCAAAATTATAACACTTTTCAAATTTTTGTCAAGCGTTTTAAATAAAAAAATTTAATAAAAATAAAAAAAATTCTTAATAACAATGTGGCTTTAGCCCATTGTGTGCTTTTTCTTGAATTGTTAATACAATGGGCTGAAGCCACATTGTTGTCATGCTTTCTTGCGTCCAAATTCCTAATAACAAGGTGGCTTTAGCCCCTTGTATGCTTTTACAATTTTGCGTCCCTGCAAGAAATTCCTTGTATGCTTTTTTCTGAACCGTTAACACAAGGGGTTAAAACCCCTTGTTGTCAAAATTCTTGAACTCTTTATTATCGTCATCGCCGTAAGGCGCACAGGGTGGGCGAGCGACTGAAAGGAGCGAAGCAATCCACACAAAATAGAACTTTCTTTATAGTGGATTACTTCGGGCTTTGCCCTCGTAATGACGGACTTT
>CAZRYV010000130.1:0-5581 GCA_964604385.1 uncultured Brachyspira sp. | reverse complement strand
TCGCCAACGGCGGGCTTTAGCCTCGGCAAAGCCTCGTAATGACGAACAAAACGAACAAAAAAATAACGGACGAAGAAAAAACCTCGCCCGTTTAATTGCAAAATTAAAATTTATGGTTTTTTTACAAAACTAAATATTTGTATTCGTTATGCCTTCGCTAGGAATTTGCTCTTCCGGAATCTTTATCAATCTTAAATCGAACATTATCATAAACATACATGGTAAGAATATAAGAGTGAGAAGAGAAGCGAATAAAAGCCCGTAAGCTAAAGCCATAACTATCGGTATAATCAAATCCGCTCTTCCGCCGATTCCCCAAGCGGTTGGAAGAAGCCCTACTACTGTCGTAATGGTTGTTAAAAATACGGGACGAAGTCTCTGTTTGGAACCGTCTATTATAGCTTTTTTAATTCCTTTTTTTCCTCCCTGAACTCCTCTGTCTATAATATTGTTTATTACATCGACTAGTATAATTCCGTTATTTACCACTACTCCCGCAAGTCCAACTATTCCAACTATTCCCATAAAGGACAAAGGCATTCTGTGAACGGTAAAGCCGAGCAAAACTCCTATAAGTCCGAAAGGAATAATAAGCATAATCATAATAGGCTGAATAAATCTATTCAACTGTAATAACAGTATTATATAAACGAATATAAAAGCCATAAGAAAACTAAATAAAAGCTGTCTTAAAGCCTTTACGGTTTGTTCCGCCTCGCCTCCAAAGTCTAATTTTAAACCTCTATATTCCCTGCTAAAATCTTTAAACCTTTCGCTTACTGCGTTCATAACCTGTTGTGAAGTATTTTCCCCGTATTTTATATCCGCCGTTATCGTTATCGTTCTCTCTCCGTTATAATGTTTTAAAGTGGAGAGTCCGTTTGTAATTTGAATCGTGGCAAGATTTTCAAGATATATCAATCTGTTTTGAGAATTTGGTATTAAAAGTTTCTTCAGATATTCTATGTCGTAAGTATATTTCTTATCGAACATAACTCTAAAATCCAATTTATTTTCAAGTTCCTGTATATATGTCGCCACAGTTCCCGTATAAGCCGCTCTCACTTCGCTTGCAACCGTAGCAACATTAACGCCAAGTTGAGCGATTTTATCGTAATCGAATAATATTCTTAATTCGTCTTTCCCTATTTTATCGTCATCGTCTATATTAATAACGCCTTTAATCGTAGAAAGATAATCTCTTATTTCCATTTTTGCTTTTTTTGCAAGTTCTGTATCGTTTCCTACAATTTTAATATTTACTGGGTCGCCGGGGTCTATATTGCCTTTAGTATTCATAGTAAATACGGGAACATGCTCTTTTATATCCGTTTTGTCAATCTCTTCGTTTATTAAAGCGACTAACTCGTCTGCCGTTCTGTTTCTTTCGGCGGCTGGAACTAAATAAACCATTATTCCCGCAAGGCTTCCCTTCTCTTCCGATATAATCTCTTGGTCAACCTGCTGTCCTATGAGAGTATACATTGCTATTAATTCTTCGGGTTTTACAACGCTCGATATTACATCTTCTATTCTTGATATTTGTTCGGTTGTAACATCTTTAGTGCTTCCTATCGGAGTTTCTATATTTACTACGATAGTGTCGGCGCTAGTGTCGTATATCAAAACGAAATTTTTGAAACTGTTTTGAGCTAAAAATATCGAACCTATAAGCAAAGCGACAAAAGAGGCTATAACCAAATATCTGACATGCAATAACTTTTCTAAAATGGCTCCGTAAGGAATTTTCATTTTATCGAATAATTTATCCTTGTCGAAATCGAGAGGATTTTTAAATTTACTTTTCTTTTTCTTCGGTTTATAGTTTCTGTATTTGTCTTCTTTATCTTGCAATTGATTTGGAAGAAGGAGAGTCGCTTGAAGCAAACTTATAATTAAAGTAAATATAACTATTTTTGGAAACAGATTCAAAACTTTTCCCATCATACCGCCTATGGTAAGCAAAGGAAAAAATGCGGCTACTGTGGTTAAAGTTGACACAATCATCGGCATGACAACATCGCTTACCGCAAGACGAGTCGCTTCGAGTCCCTTATAACCCGATTGTTTAAAATTAAATATATTTTCCGAAACGACTATAGAATTATCGACTATCATTCCCAAAACGGTAATGACGGCAGCCAAAGACATAGTATTAAAAGTTATTCCCGTTACTCTCATATATATCAAACAGGAGAACATCGTTATAACCATTCCCAAACTCGTGAACATAGCGCTTTTGAAATCTAAAAATATTATAAGAGCTATAAATATTATTATAAATCCTTGTATCAAATTGGAAGTGACTATGCTTAATAAAGAATTAATTGTCCTCGAATTATCTCCCATAACGGTTATTTGTATATTTTCAGGAATAAGGTCGGCGTTTTCTTTCAAATATTTATTTACCTCTTCGATAGTTTTTATAATATCCGCATTTTCGTTTTTTACCACATCCAAAGAATAACCCGAAGCCTTATTTACTCTCATAAGAACATTTTTTTCTTCGAATCCCATACTAACGGTGGCTATATCTTTGATTCTCACTCTCTGCCCGTTGAAAGTTGACCTTATAATTACATTTTCCGCCTCTTGAGGATTCGTAAATTCTCCATAAGTTACTACGGTTTGCTCTTTTCCTCTGTTTTCTATATCTCCTCCCGTAGCCCTTACATTTCTTATGCTTAAAGAATTAATTATGTCGCTTAACGAAATATAATTTTGCTGAAGTTTTATAGGGTCTGCGTATATATGCACCTCAGGGTCTGTTCTTCCCGATATTCTTATCTCCGAAACTCCGTCTAGTCTGACAAGTTCGTTTTCGAGCATTTGACTAACATCGAATAATTCTCTTTCGTCTCCTTCCATTCCCTCTTTAAAATGAACTCCCAAAGTATAAACCGACATATTTGCAGGATTCAAATCATAGGTTGTCACTTCGTCTACATCGGAAGACAAATCGGGAACATTTTGCATCTCTCTAAATATTTTATCTTTAACGGGCTGTCTGTTAGGCAAACTATCGTCAAGTTTTACCAATATTATCGCTATATTTTCTATTATTGTAGTTTCGTAATCGTCTATTCCCGCTATGCCTTGAAGCTGCTCTTCTATCGGAATAACGGCATTCTGTTCCACATCCAAAGGCGTAGCTCCCGGGTAAGTTACCGCTATAAGCATCATATCCAAATCTGTTGAAGGGAACGATTCTTTTTGCAAATTAAAATAAGAATAACCTCCGACAAACAGAACCGCCATTACTATTATATTGACAAGCATCGTTTTTTTGGCAAAAAATACTATAATCTTTTCCATTTATTAATTTTCTCCTTAAATCTGTAATCTTTTTTTTCATTAATATTTTTTTATTAATCTTTTCTATAAAATCTTTTTTTATTAATCTTTTTTATAAAATTTAAATTAAATTTTATTTTTTAACTCTTAAAACTTATTAAACCATTTTTTACTATTATTGAGAATCTATCGCAAGTAAAGTCCTATAATCGAATATAGTCGTTATAAGCTCGTATTGTAAATTTAACAATTGAGTTTGTGAAGTTGCAAGCTCGAGTCTCGAAGTAAGCAAATCGTCAACCTCCAAACGCCCTTGGTCTAATTTCTGCATTTGAGTCGCTATTCTTGAATTTATCGCATTTATTTGCGCCCTTTTACTCGCTATTAAATTCTTATAAGTATTGAATCTCGATATATAAGTTTGCAATTGAGTATTATAATCTTTTTCCAATTTATCGTATTGCGCTATTATTCCATATAAAGAGTTTTCAGCCATTTTATATTGGGATTTATTAGCTCTGTCGCCTATAGGATATGAAAATTGCAAACCTGCGAAAAAATCAACATTAGTCATACTTTTAAAAGAATTAAAATAACCGGAAGAATTTGGAGTTATTCCGTTTAAGTTAACGCTTCCCACTATCGACAAATCGGGCAAATTACCGCTTTTCATAGCTCCAAGAGTATATTCCGCTCGAATTTTCGATTGATATGCAATTTGTCCGTTTATACTATCTCCAAAAGCGACATTTTCCATTTCCATATTATTTCCCAAATTCAAATAAGCGTCCCACACGGCATGGTCGGGGCTAAAATTCGTTATATCGGGAATAAAAAAAGCTATGATTGTTAATAGACTGTCCAAATAAACTCTGTTTTGAGCGTAAGAATCGCTATAAATCATAGTTTGAGTTCGGGCATTCTGATAAGAGTCGTTATCGATAAGCCCGTTTTGATATCTCGCCATCATTTGATTTTCAAAACTTTTTGCGGTTATATACATATTTCTATAATAGGATAATAATTTTTCATACATTATCCATTGATAATAAATTTTCTGATACGATGCCAAAACGCTATTATCGTCAAGTTGCCTTTGAAGTTTTGCAATCGTTAGCGCATATTCGGCGTCTTTTATAGGATATTTATTCAATGCTCCGAAAAAATTTCTTAATAACGGCTGAGAAACTTCTATTGTAAGAGAAGGAGCAAAATTTTGAAATTTATCGCTTCCTCCGTTTGCATAATATATTTTTCCATCCAAATAGGAATTATGCGAAAGATTAACCGACCATCTCGTTCCACTGTATGGAATTAAACTGCCGACTCCGATTCCTGCTCTTATTCCCACCGCTTCGGCAGACTGTCCGCCTAAAGCCGATACGGAACTGTTTGCTCCGTATAATCCTATCGCTCCAAGCTGCGCAGTTAAATTTACATCGCCCGAACTTTTTGCATTTAACAAATTCATTTCGGCATTGGTTTCCGCTACGGCGTTTATTTTCATCTCTGGTATCAAATCTCTTATCGCTTCCATATAAGATGAATAACTTACTGTATTAGTTAAATTAGTTTGAGCGTATAGATTTATACTCAAAAATATCGACAAATATGCCGCTATTTTTATCGGATTCGATTTTAATTTTAAGTTTATCAATTTTTCGTTATATATTTTTTTATTAATTTTTTTGTTATTTTTTTTATTATTTTTTTCTATCGTTTCTTTTATCACTTTCTTTATTTCTATCATTAATTCTCCTTTATCGTTAATCGTTTTTTACTTTATTAATTTTTTAATTATTTTTTTATTTTACTTACTCAAATTTTTATTCAACTTTTTACTTCCCATTAAAAACAGTATGGTTTTATAAATAGTTTCTATCAAATCGTCCAATTTAGTTTCCAAATCTATTCTATATCCCCCTTTTTTATTGTAATATTTAGAAAAAATCAATTCGGCTTCTACTCCTTTAAGCATACTTACTATTTGCATATATACGCTCGAGGAATCCGTTATGGGATTAAAATGTCTCTCTTTTATTTTTTTATCAAAATAAATAAAAAGCGTTTCAATCCAATATAAAAAATTAATGCTCGAATCAATTTTACTTACATATTTTTTTAATCTTTTTTTATCGTTAAGAATTATTGGAAAAAGTTCGAAAAATATTTTGCCGTATTCTTTTGTAGTTTTATAAAAATAATTCTTATACGCTTCCAAAAATTCGAATATTGCCTTTTCGGGATTATTATAATTGTCTTTTAATATGTCTTTTGGATTTATTAC